>NZ_NHSG01000410.1:0-2933 GCF_020024005.1 Streptomyces purpurogeneiscleroticus | reverse complement strand
GGCGTACGGGCGGGCGGCGGGGGAGGAGACGTCGACGTCGCCGCGATATCGTTTGAGCCCGTACGGGTTCAGATGCGGGAGATCGTACGACCACAAACGACACCCGGCAAGGGTCCGGGCGGGTTCGCAGGGTTCGCAGAGTTCGCAGGGTTCGCAGGGTTCGCAGGAAGGTGTGGGGAGATGCAGGAGAAGCTGTGGTGACCGGTCACCGTTCCATCGGGGACACGGAGAAGGCGGTACAGGCCAAGCTCGGTGACACGCCCATCCGGCACGCGCAGATGGCCGCGGTGGGCAACATCTACCGCGCCGCCGCCGCGGTCCGGCAGCACTTCGAGAACTCGGTGCTGCGCGGCGCCGAGCTGACCTGGACCTCCTTCGTGGTGCTGTGGGTGGTGTGGATCTGGGGCGAGATGGAGACCCGGCGGGTCGCCGAGGAGGCCGGTATCTCCAAGGGCACGCTCACCGGCGTCGCCCGCACGCTCCAGGGCCGCGGCCTCATGGAACGCAGCGGTCACCCGACCGACGGCCGGCTCGCGCTGCTCTCCCTCACCCCGGCGGGCGAGGAGCTGATGGCGGAGCTCTTCCCGCAGTTCAACGCGGAGGAGGCATTCGTCACCGACGACCTCAGCGACGACGAGGCCCGCCAACTGGCCGACCTGCTCCGCCGCATCGTCGTCCGGGTCGAAACGGACGGCGAGCAGCGCCGGCTGGACCTGCTGGGTGGGGCGGACCCGCGGCCGCGGAGGAGCGGGCGGCGGGCGCGGGGGTAGCGCGCTACGAGGCGGCCGCCACCAGCGCGTCGAACAGCCCCTGCTGCGCCGGGTCCTTCGCCGCCGTGTCCTCCGGGTGCCACTGCACGGCGGCGAACCAGCCCCGCCCGCCCGGCAGTTCCAGCGCCTCGACCGTCCCGTCCGCGGCCCGGCCGGTCACCGCGAGCCCGTCGCCCAGCCGGTCCACGCACTGGTGATGGAAGCAGGACGCGTCCACCCGCTCCGTACCGGCCGCGCGGGCCACGGCCGAGCCGCTCTCCAGCCGTACGGGATGCACGACGTGCCGGTGCTCCCGGTCCGGGCCGCCCATGTCCTGCCGCAGCGTGCCGCCCAGCGCGACGTTCACGGCCTGCAGCCCGCGGCAGACGGCGAGCGTGGGCAGCCCGGCCGCCAGCGCGTACCGGGCGACCGCCAGGTCGAACGCGTCCTGCTCCTCGTCCACGTCGTACACGCTCGCGTGCACGGCGGAATCCGCGGCCGCGTACAGCCGCGGTGTCAGGTCCCCGCCGCCCGGCAGCAGCACGCCGTCGCAGCGCGCCAGCCGGCCGGCGACCTCCGCCTCGTCCACCCGCCCCTCGGGCGCGTACGGATGCATCATGAACGGCTCACCACCGGCCCGCAGCACGGCATCGGCGAGCGCCCGCGCGGTGACCACGGCTTCGTACCGCAGCGCGGACGTAGAAGCGGAAAACCGCTGCGGCAACGCGATCAGCGGACGGCTGGGCGTATGCCTACGAATACTCACAACTGAATCCAGGTCGTCTTGAGCTCGGTGTACTTCTCCAGCGCGTGCGCGGACTTGTCGCGGCCGTTGCCGGACTGCTTGTAGCCGCCGAAGGGGACGGTCAGGTCGCCCTCCTCGTAGCAGTTGACCCAGACCGTGCCGGCGCGCAGGGCGCGCGAGACGGTGTGCGCGGTGCTGAGATCGCCGGTCCACACCCCGGCCGCCAGGCCGTACTCGGTGTCATTTGCCAGCGCCACCGCCTCCTCGACGGTGTCGAAGGTGAGAACGGACAGCACGGGCCCGAAGATCTCCTCGCGGGCCACCGCCATGTCCGGGGTGACCCGGTCGAAGACGGTGGGCCGGAGGTACGTACCGCCGGGCACGGGCGTCGGATCGAGCGGCGCGCCACCGGTACGGAGGCGGGCGCCGGCCGCGCGGGCCGCGTCGATGTGCCCGCGCACGGCGTCCAGCCGGGCCGCCCCCGCCAGCGCGCCCATCTCGGTCGCCGGATCCAGCGGATCGCCGACCCGCAGCGCTTCGGCACGCTCGACCACCGCGTCCGTCACCCGCTCCGCGACCGAGGAGTGCACGAGCAGCCGGGAGGGCGCGGTGCACATCTCGCCCTGGTTGAAGAAGATCCCCCAGGCGGCCGTGGCGGCAGCGGCGTCCAGATCCGGCGCGTCGGGCAGCACGATGTTGGGGGACTTGCCGCCCAGCTCCAGCCAGACCCGCTTGAGATTGGAGTCGGCGGCGTAGCGCAGGTAGTGGCGGCCGACGGCGGTGGAGCCGGTGAAGGCGAGCACGTCGACGTCCGGGTGCAGGCCGAGCGCGCGGCCGGCGGTGGGTCCGTCGCCCGCCACGACGTTGAACACGCCGCCCGGCACCCCCGCCTCCTCCATGGCCTCGTCGACGAGCCGCCCCAGCAGCAGCGCGGAGAGCGGGGTCAGCTCGGAGGGCTTGAGCACGACGGCGCAGCCGGCGGCCAGCGCCGGGGCGATCTTCCAGGCGGCGAGCGTGAGCGGAAAGTTCCACGGCACGACGGCCCCGACCACCCCGGCCGGCTCCCGCGTGACGAGCGCCAGCGCACCGGGATCGGTGTGCGGCACCTCATCGCACACCTTGTCCGCGAGCTGCCCGTACCACCGGAAGGTCCCGGCGACGGCACGCAGTTCGATCCCGTAGGACTCGGCGATCGGCTTACCGTTCTCCAACGAGATCAGCGCCGCGATCTCGGAGCGGTGCTCCTCGACAAGATCGGCAAGCCGCAGCAGGACACGCCCCCGCTCGGCCGGGGCGAGCCGCGGCCAGGGCCCGGAGTCGAACGCCCGCCGAGCCGCGCCAACCGCAAGATCCACCTCCTTCTCCCCGCCGTCGGCGACCTCGGCGAGCGTCGCACCGTCCCGCGGCGACACGACACCGAACACCGCCCCCGCCCCACC
>NZ_NHSG01000409.1:0-29293 GCF_020024005.1 Streptomyces purpurogeneiscleroticus | reverse complement strand
GTCGCGTGGGGGAGGCGGGGAGCCGGCGGCGCGCTGCGGGCGGACGCCCGGCATGCGGGGCCCGGTGTCCCGGGGAGTCCCCGGCCCCCGGGGGTCACCCGGGAGGTCACGGGGGTTCGATCTTGCGTTACGCAGACGCTAGGGAGAATTTCCCCCGCTCACCATGTACAGATGTCACACCCTGCCCGCCGGACCTTTTGACACGTGCACAAACGCGCAGGTCAAGGGCGGTGCGGAACGGCCTTGGCGCCGGTCAGCGTGCATGGGTCGGGGTCTGCGGCGACGTCTTCCGGGTCGATTCCGGCATACCGGGCGAGCTGCGCCACGTCGCGCCCCTGGAGGAGGGGGAGCGCTTCCGCGATCCGCTCGTCGCTCCAATTCCACCAGCCGATCCGCCAGAGCAGCTTGCGGCGCAGCGGGTCGAAGCGGTGCCGGACCATCCTGTTGTTGCCCACCACGACGGAGTAGGGGGCGACATCCTTGGCGACGACGGCGCGCGCGCCGATGATCGCGCCGGTCCCGATGCGCACACCGGGCAGCACGACCGCCTCGTACCCGATCCACACCTCGTGGCCGACGACGGTGTCACCGGCCGGTGCCCAGGCGTCGTGCTCGTGCGGGAAGAAGTTGAAGCCGTACGGCGTCACCGCGTCGGCGTGGGTGTCGTGCCCGTGATTGCCGCCCAGCAGAAAGGCCGTGCCCGAGGCGAACTGGCAGAAGTTCCCGATCCGCAGCCGGTCCAGGGGCACGCCCGTGCCGCCGTACTCCGTGCGGTCGTCGAAGGCGTAGCGCAGCCGCGCGGCGAACGACTCCTGGTGGTGGTAACCGCTGTACCAGCTGTGCCGGCCCTCCTCCAGCGCGATCAGCGGATGCGCCGCCACCTCGGGATCGGTGTCGATCCGCTGCACTTCGGTGAAATCCCTGAAGATATCGGTCATGGGCGCGGACGCTAACAGCGCGGCCGTGCAGGGTCTTCCGGATTTCTCACGTCCACCGCCGGTTGTGTGCTGCCGGTGTGCTGCCGGTAAAGGGTGTGAGACTTTTGTGCCCGCCGCCGCGGGAGGCCGGCTTTCCGCGGTAACGGGCAGGGTGCACGTTGTTACGATGCGCCCATGGCGGGGTACGCCGGACCGACCGGCCGGGAGAACAGCGCACCGACGGATCCGAGTACACACCAGCTGAGGCTGTTTCTGCTGCTGGCCGAGGAGCTGCACTTCGGCCGGGCGGCCAAGCGGGTGTTCATGACCCAGCCCGCCTTCTCGCAGCAGATCCGTTCGCTGGAGCGGCGCCTCGGGCTGACCCTGGTCGACCGCACCACGCGCACGGCGGGGCTGACCACCTCGGGGCAGGAACTGCTCCCGGAAATCCGGGCGATGGTGCAGGCGGCCGACCGGCTGCGGCGGGTCGCCGGCGAGCGCATCCGTACGCTCTCGGGCCGGGTCGTCATCGGCTCCTTCGAAGCCATCACCTCCATCCACCCGATCCCGGAGATCCTGGAGGAGCTGAAGGCACGGCATCCGGGCATCGAGGTCGAGATAGCCCGGATGGGCTTCGCGGACTCCGCGGCCACCGTCCTCGCGGGCGGCGTGGACGCGGCGTTCCTCTTCCCGCCCGTGCCGCCCGGGATCCAGACCCAGCGCCTCGCCGACCTGCGCCGCGTCGTGTGCCTGGCCGCCTCGGACCCGCTCGCGCACGAGGGCCCGCTGACGCTGAGCCGGCTCAGCGAGCGGCGCAACATCGGGTGGTCGCCGGAAATCCCCAAGGTCTGGCGGGACTTCTGGGGGGTCGACCCTCGCCCCGACGGCAGCGCCGCCCGCTACACCGCCCACCAGATCGCCGAGTTCGAGCCCGCGCTCACGGCCGTCGCCCTGGGCGAGGGAGTGCAGTTCCCGCCGGAGCCGGCCCGCTGGCTCTACCAGCGGCACGGCGTCGCGTACGCCGAGGTCACCGACCTGCCGCCGTGCCACACGGCCCTCGCCTGGCGGACCCGCGACCGTGACCGGCCGATAGTGGCCGCACTGCGCCGGGCGACCCGCACGGTCCTGGACCGGGTCCGGTAACGGACCGTCAGGCGGGCTTGAGCGGGTCGTGGCCGATGTTCATCAGGCCGTGACGCCAGTCGGCGCCGCCCGCCTGCGGGTCGCGGTGCTCGGCCCGCTGGGACTCCACGATCTCGCACACCCGCCGCATGACCCGCACGTCGTCCTCCGTGAGGTCGGTACGGCGCTTGCCGAGGACCTCCAGTACGTGCCGTCCGAGCGGCGCACCGGCCTGGTCGGGGACCACCTCCGACTCCTGGCCCGCGGCCTGGACGCTCAGCCACTCCTGCAGCTCGCGCGACGTCATATTGACGACGGAGTGGAACGCGTCCCACAGCTCGGTGCTGACCTGTGCTGTCACGACATGCCTCCTCGGGCTCACGGCCGCCCGGCATCACCCGGAATGTACGCCGCACAGGTATCCCGCGACCCGCCCGGACAAACCCGGCGTCGCCCGGCCCGTCAGCCAGTACGTTCCAGCACCACGACCGGGATGTCCCGGTCGGTCTTCTGCTGGTACTCGTCGTACTGCGGCCAGACCGCCGCCATCGTCCGCCACATCGCCGGCTTCTCCTCCGGCGTCGCCGCACGGGCCCGCGCGGTGAACCGGTCGCCCTTCACCTGCACCTGTACCTCGGGGTCGGCCTGCAGGTTCAGGTACCACAGGGGCGGGGTGTCCGAGCCGCCCTTGGAGGCGACGACCAGCAGATCGTCACCGAAGCGCTGGTAGATCAGCGGCGTGCTGCGCTGCTCGCCGCTCTTGCGGCCGGTGGTGGTGAGGATGAGCGTTGTGGTGCCCTGCCACTCGTGCCCTTCCGCGCCATCGGTCTCGACGTACCGCTTCACGTGTTCCTTGCCGAACAGCATCGGCCGACTCCTTCGTACGGACGAACAGGGACAGGGCAAACCTGCCATTGCGGAGCGCGGAATACACCTCGATTCAGCGCCGATCCGCGCCCGGCATGCCCCGCATTCCCACCTCTGCGGCGACCAGCCGGTCCAGCGCCTCGTCGGCGTCCTCCAGCCCCGGTACGCACACCACCTCGCCCCGCTCCAGCGCCGCCAGCGAGGCCGCCACCACCTCGTCCACCGGCATTCCTCCCTCCGCGTGAACCTGCTGCTCCATACCCGCGACCGATTCCTCACCGGTCGTCAGATGGAACTCGGTGGCGGTGAGCCCCGGGCACAGCACCTGAATGCGCAGCGGAGTGTCCGCCAGCTCGGCCGCGAGGGTCCGGGTGAAGGTGACGACGTACCCCTTCGTGCCGCCGTAGACGGCGCGCCGGGGGAGCGGACCGGGCGGCAGCGAACCGGCGAACGCGAGGCGGGAGGCGACATTGACCACCGCGCCCCGGCCGCGCTTCAGCATCCCGGGGACGGCGGCCCGGGACAGCACCGTCAGCGCCGTGACGTTGACGTTCAGCACCCGCGTCAGCAGCACCGGGTCGACCTCGGTGAAGTACCCGTAGCCGTTGATGCCCGCGTTGTTGACCAGCAGCGCCACGTCCTCGGCGGCGACCCGCTCGGCCGTCCGCGTCAGATCCTCCGGCAGGGCCAGGTCGGCGACGAGCGTCTCGACGGCGACGCCGGCCGTCTGCCGCAGCCGCCCGGCGAGCTCCTCCAGCCGCTGCGCCCTCCGCGCCACGAGCACCAGATTCCAGCCCGCCTCGGCAAGCCGCTCGGCGTACCGCGTGCCGATCCCCGACGAGGCCCCGGTCACCACGGCCGTCCCCGCGCTTCCGGCTCCGGTCGTCTCCATCCCCGCACTCACTCCTTCACTCGTCGGCACCCGCGCACGCTAGTGGAACACCTGCCGCGAGCACGTTCTCGGCGCCCGCGACCCGGCCGCGTCACTCACTCAGCGTCACGATCTCCCTGGTTTTCCGCGTGCGCGCGGGTGGGAGCCATTTCTGGCATGCGACCGGAGTTCCGTAGCGCTCCAGGGAGTACGGGCCCGGTCCGAGAACGTCCAGGAGAGACCATGAAGCTGACCGCCACAGGGATGAAGGCCACCGCGGCCGCCACCGTCATGGTGGCCGCGCTCGCCGTCCCGGCCGCCACTTCTTCCCCGACCGCCATCGCGTACGCCGCCGCCGCTGTCCCGCCCGGCCTGTCCTGCGACACCGGCAAGCACGCCAACGACGAGTACACGGGCTATGCGCTCTGCCGGAACAACGGCGGCGCGCCGCAGACCTTCTGGGTGCATCTGGTCTGCGGCTGGGCGCCGGACGTGGACGGTGAGCACGTCACCCTCAACCCCGGGCAGTCGGGGCAGTCCACCGCCCACTGCGGCCGCCTCGGCACCGGCATCGGGGAGATCTCGGTACAGCCGTAGCGCGCGGGGCCCGTTCGGGTGGCGGTACGTGTGTCGATACAGCGACTTGGCTACTCATCGACCAATGAGGCGGCGCGCGAATGCCGCCTCTTCCTTTGGCAACCGATGGAGGTATCGATGAAGCGCTCCGCTCTGCGCCTGGCCGCGGTCGCACTCCCCGTGACGGCACTCGTCCTGACCGCCGGTGGTACGGCGTCCGCGCACGATGACGACGAGGACTTCCTGAAGAGCAGGATCGTCGTCACCAAGACGTTCCACCACTGCAACGGCGCCGGGCCGCACGGATCGCACAGCTGCGGCATGTGGTCGTACTCGACCTCCATCGAGACCGGCAGGGACGGCGACCTCGAGCTCTACAACGACTGAGACCCGTACGGCGGCTGAGAGCAGCTGTCAGCCGGCGTGCAGTGGCGGCACCGCCGGGACCTCGATGGCGTTGTCCATGTCCTCCTGGGTGAGGCGGAACTGCGCGGGGTACGCGTCGCGCCGGGTACGGCGGTCGGGCTCGGTGGTGCGCCAGGTGTACAGACAGCGCGCGCACTGGAGCACGTCCCAGACGCCGGGGACGGGGGAGTGGGCGAGGGTGTCGAGCGCGTCGTGCGCGCAGCGGGGGCAGATCATGAGTACCTCGGGGGAGTCGGGTGGTGGCGGTTTCAGCGGGCGGCCAGGAGGGAGTTCAGCCGGCCGATCCACTCCTTGGTCTCGGGCAGGTCGCGGACCGGCGTGCTGAAGTTGCCGCGGTTGTCGGGCGAGACCGGGGTCGTGGCGTCGATGATCATCTTGCTGGTGATGCCGGCGGGGGAGGCGGACGGCGCCAGCTCCACGACCGACAGGTTCGGGATGATCACCACGTCGTCCGCCGGGTTGACCTTCGACGACATCGCCCACATCACCTGCGGCAGATTGAACGGGTCGACGTCCTCGTCGACGAGGATCACCTGGGCGACGTACCCCAGCCCGTGGCGCGTGGTCATCGCGCGCATCCCGACCGCCTTGGCGAAGCCGCCGTACCGCTTCGCCGTCGAGATGATCACGGCCAGGCCGTGCGTGTACATCGCGTTGACGGCCTGCACCTCGGGGAACTCCGCGCGCAGCTGCTTCAGCAGCGGCACACAGGTGTTGGGTCCGACGAGGTAGTCCACCTCGGTCCACGGCATGCCCAGGTAGAGCGACTCGAAGACCGGGTTGGTGCGGTACGAGATGCGGTCGATGCGGACCACGGGCATCCGGCGGCCGCCCGAGTAATGGCCGGTGAACTCGCCGAACGGCCCCTCGATCTGGCGCTTGCGGCCCTCGATCACGCCCTCGATGACGACCTCCGAGCCCCACGGCACGTCGAAGCCGGTGAGCGGCGCGGTGGCGATCGGCGCGGGTGCGCCGCGCAGCGCGCCGGCCATCTCGTACTCCGAACGGTCGTACCCCATCGGCATGCCGGCCACGATCGAGATCACCGGCTCATTGCCCAGCGTGATGGCGATGGGCAGGTCCTCGTCGCGGCTCTCCGCCGCCTTCAGGTGCAGCGCCACGTCGTGCACGGGGACCGGCTGGATGGCGAGCCGGTCGCGGCCGATGACCTCCAGGCGGTACGTGCCGACGTTCTGCTTGCCGAAGTGGTCCGGGTCATCGGGGTCGCGGGAGACGACCGCGGCCTTGTCGAGGTAGAAGCCGCCGTCCCCGTCGTTGAGGCGGAAGAGCGGGAGGACCTCGAAGAGGTCGACGTCCGCGCCCTCCTGCGTGTTCTCGCGCCAGGGCGCGTCCTCGCGGCGCTCGGGCGCGACGGGGAAGTCGTCCCAGCGCCGCGCGAACTCCTCGACCTGGTCCTTGACCGAGGTGGCCGCGGGCAGGCCGAGCGCGAGGGCGTGGTTGCGCCAGGAACCGTGCACGTTCAGCGCGATCCGGGCGTCGGTGAAGCCCTTGACGTGGTCGAAGTACAGGGCGGGGGCACCCTCGCCGATCCGGCCCGCCGCGTTGGCGGCCGCGGCCAGATCCGGCTCGGGCAGCACCTCGTCGGTGATGCGCAGCAGCTGGCCCTCGCCCTCCAGGGTGGTCAGAAAGCTGCGGAGGTCGTCGTAGGCCATGTCGGCTCCTTGCTGTTCTTGCTGTTGTCACGGGCCGCCCGCATGCCCTGCCACCGCTTGGCGGCGGGCGCCGGCAGGTCGAACTGGTCGACGATGCGGGCGGTGATGTGGTCGACGATGTCGTCGACCGAGGCGGGGTGGTTGTAGAAGGCAGGCATCGGCGGCACGATCTGCACGCCCATCCGGGCCAGCGCCAGCATGTTCTCCAGATGGATCTCGCTGAGCGGCGTCTCCCGCGGGACGACCACCAGCCTGCGGCGCTCCTTCAGTACGACGTCGGCGGCGCGGCCGACCAGGCCGTCGGCGTAACCGGCCCGGATACCGGCGAGCGTCTTCATCGAGCAGGGCACGATGATCATGCCGTCCGTCCGGAACGACCCGGACGAGATGGTCGCGCCCTGGTCCTCCGGGCTGTGCACGACATCGGCCAGCCCGGCGACCTCGCGGGCGCTCCGCCCGGTCTCCAGCTCGATCGTGGACCGGGCCCAGCGGCTCAGGACGAGATGGGTCTCCACCTCCGGCAGCTCGGCCAGGTGCTCCAGCACCCGGATTCCGAAGACGGCCCCGGTCGCCCCGGTCATTCCCACGATCAGCCGCACGTCGCACCTCAGCTCTCCGGCAGCTTCCGGCTCCTCGCTGCCTCTTGTGCGACCGTAGGAGCGGGTACGGGGACGACAGCGGTACGCTACGGACTCAGCATGGGAAAAAACGGACAGCTCTCGATCACGGACGTCGCCTACCGGCCGTCTCTCGGGGCGCCCATTGGCATGGACGTCCTGGACTTCGCCGAGCTGCGGGCCCGCGGACACCGCCGCGGCATCGATCTCGCCTCCCCGCAGCGCCCCGGCTTCCACCACCTCATCCACGTCCGCTCCGGCACCCTGCGGCACACCGTGGACTTCTCCGAACACGTCCTGCACGCGGGCAGCTGGCTGTGGATCCAACCGGGCCAGGTGCACCAGTACGTCCCCGAGGACCTGGCGGCCGCGCGCGGCACCATCGTGATCTGGCAGCCCGGTTTCGCCGACGCCGAGGCGCCCTTCGTGCAGGAGCCGCTGCTGCCGGACGGGGCGCACGCCCGCGCCATCCAGCTCGCCCTGCGCCACCTCACCCACGAGTACGCCGACCTGGCCTCCATCCCCCTCCAGGCGCACATCGAGGCGCTGCGCCTGCTGCTGGCCGTGCTGCTGCTGCGGCTCGCCCACGCGCGCCCCGAGACCCCCGCCGCGCACCGGCCCGACGGTGCCTTCGCGCATTACCACGCCGCTGTCGAGCGCGACTTCGCCGACACGCACCGCGTCGCCGACTACGCCACCGCGCTCGGCTACAACGTCCGTACCCTCACCCGCGCCACGCTGGCCGCCACCGGCCAGACCGCCAAGCAGTACCTCGACGCCCGCATCCTCCTGGAGGCCAAGCGCCTCCTGGTGCACACCGACGCCCCGGCGGCCGAGGTCTCCCGCCGGCTCGGCTTCCGCGAGCCGGGTGACTTCTCCAAGTTCTTCCGCAAGCGCGACGGCCGCACGCCGCAGCAGTTCCGCGCGGTGGCCCGCGGCGCGGCACAACAGGCCACTGCGGAGTGACAATCCGACGACTCGGTGACCGGATGGACCGCGGTCGGCCATCAGGGTCAATTGCCCGAGCGCCGCGCTTCGGGAGGCGGTAAGGCGGAGAAGCATGGGGGCGATCAACCCACCTACCTGAAGAGGTATGACATGCGCAAGATCTTCGCTCGTACCGCTGCGTCACTCGCCCTGGCCTCGGCCGCCATCGTCCCGATGAGCGGCGTCGCCTCCGCGCACAACGACAACGACAGCGCCGGCGGTGGCATGAGCGGCTCGGCGAGCAGCATGACCAGCGTCGGCGGGCACGACGGCGTCGTGACCATGGGCGACGCGCGGGCCGCCGGCTACTGGATGGGGCTCGTCCACGCGGGCATGCACTGACCGGCCCGGGCGACGGCTGAGCTGTCGTGCCGTCCGGTGGCGGTGCTGCCCCGACGCAGGGGCGGCACCGCCACTGTGCTTGCTCAGCGGTGACGCACCGTCAGGAAGCGCGGGGACCCGTCACCGGCTCCCGCGCCACGTCATGGACGTGGATCCAGCCGAAGTCCGCCGGGACCGTGGCCAGCTTCCGGTCCCGCCGTTCGGCCGCGGGCCCGTCCGGGAGGTGCAGCAGGCCGGAGGTGACCCAGGAGCTGCGCTGCACCTGACGGGTGCGCACCCGCCGGAGCCGTTCGTACCGTTGCAGGGCCGTGCCGTACGCGTCGGATCCCCCGGCCGCCCGCGCGTCGGCCAGGCAGTCCGCCAGCGTCACGGCGTCCTCGATGGTCTGGTTGGCGCCCTGCCCGTGGTGCGGCAGCATCGCGTGCGCCGCGTCCCCGATCAGCACCGCCCGGCCGCGGCTCCACCGCCGCAGCGGTGCCTGCCCGAACAGGCCCCACCGCGCACTCTGCGGCGCGGCCGCCAGCATCTCGGTGATCGCCGGATGCCAGCCGTCGAACGCCGCGAGGAGCTCCCCGGGCGCGGCCTCGGCCCGCCAGGTGTCCGCGGTCCACCGCTCCGGGCCCTCCACCACCGCGAGGAAGTTGACCGTGCCGGCGCTGTCGATGGGGTAGTGCAGCACATGCGCGCCGGGCCCCATCCAGAACTGGATGGCCGCCGGGTCCGGCAGCGAGGGCAGCGCCTCGGCCGGCACCAGGCCGCGGAAGCCGCTCGTACCGGAGTACGCGGTGACGTCCTCGGCCGTGACATGGCGCCGCACGGTGGAGTGCACGCCGTCCGCGCCGACGACGAGGCCGGCCCGCACGCTCCGGCCGTCCGCGAGGTCCAGCCGTATCCCGCCGCCGTCCTCCGTCGTCCCGTCCTCGTGCACCCCGTCGACCGCCGTGCCCAGGTGCAGCCGCTTGCCGCCCCACGCGTCGCCCAGGATGCGCTGGAAGGCCGCGCGGTGCACGCCCAGGTAGGGGCCGCCGAACCGGGTGCGGTACGTGTCACCGACCGGGTGCGCGGCGATGCGGCGGCCGTCCCGCCAGTGCCGGTACACCAGCTCGGTGGGCTCGGCGCCGGCGGCAGTCAGCTCCGCGTCCAGGCCGAGCCGGGCGAGCAGCCGGGTGGCGTTCGCCGACAGCGCCACCGCCGCGCCGACCTCCCGCAACTCGGGTGCCTGCTCGTGGATTTCCGCGTCGATGCCGCGTGCCCGCAGGGCGAGAGCCAGGGTGAGCCCGCCGATGCCGGCCCCCACGATCGCAATGTCCGGACGCGTTGCGCCCATGCCTCGCCTCCTCGTGTCCCACTGCTATTGATGTACCGATCGGTACATCAACGGTTCGCGTTGGACTGTAGGTGTACCGATCGGTACGGTCAAGGGGTGCCTCGTGCGACCGATTCACGGAAACGGACCGAACTGCTGGCGAAGGTGGTGCAGCATCTGGAGCACCACGGCCTGGCGGGCCTGTCGCTGAGCCCACTCGCGGAAGCGGTGGGCACCAGCAAACGGATGCTGCTGTACTACTTCGGCAGCCGCGAGAACCTGCTGGCCCAGGCCCTGGCCGCCAGCCGGCCCGACGCCGAGGCGATGTTCGGCGAGGTCGACGACGCGGCGGGACTGCACCGCGCCGCCCGCGCGCTGTGGGAGGCGATCACGATCGGCAGGCAGCGCGGCCTCGTCCGTATGCTGCTGCAGCTGCTCAGCCTGGCCACCACGCAGCCGGAGCCGTACGGAGCGCTGGCCGCCGACGCGGTCGAGGTCATGGTCGGCCCGATCGCCGACGCCTACGTACGGCTCGGCTACGCGGAACAGGACGCCAGGGTCCGGGCCACCCTCCTGGTCTCGGGCCTGCGCGGCCTGTGCCAGGACCGCCTGGTCACCGGCGACACGGCCCGCATCGACGCCGCGGCCCACCGCCTCATCGAGGACGCCACGAGCCCGGCCGGCTGACCCGGACGCGCGCGGCCCACCGGGGCCGGCGCCCGCGGCGGGCGCCCGGCCGGGGTGCGGACACCGGCTCTCAGGGCGCCGCCGTGTAACGGTGCGTCAGTTCCGTCACCGTGCGGACGATGGCCGCGCGCAGGTCCGGCGGGCCGAGGACCTCCGCCTCCGTGCCCAGTCTGAGCAGGTCGCCGACCGCGACGGCCGGCGTCTCGACCGCCAGCTCGACCCGGACCCAGCCCTCGTCGTCGGGCGGTCCGGCCGCCGCGAGGGCCCGCGTGCCCGCCGCCCCGAACTGCATGGGCAGCAACTGGCGGCCGCGGGGCGAGAGCCGCAGTTGTGCGATGCCCTGGTGGAGCGCGGTCTCCAGGCGGCGGGAGGACTCCGCCCAGTGCGCGGCCAGGTCGAATTCCGCCGGGCGGTCGAAGACCTGCTCCGTGACGTCGACGGACACGAGGCGGGAGATCCGGTAGGTGCGGATCGCCTCGCCCGCCCGCGCCACCAGGTACCAGATGCCGCCCTTGAGCACGAGGCCGAGCGGGCTGAGGCCGAGCGAGCGGTGCCCGCCGCCGCCCCACTTGCGGTACTGGACGCGCAGTACGCGCTGTTCCCACACCGCCTGGGCGACGCGGCCGAGATGGGGGACCGGGTCGGCCTCGCGGAACCACGCGGGCGCGTCCAGACGGAACCGGTCCTGGATGCGCCGCGACCGGTCCGCGAGCCCGTCCGGGAGCGCTGCCTGCAGCTTCAGCTGTGCGGTGGCCAGCACCGCGCCGAGACCCAACTCGCCCGCGGCGTCCGGCACCCCGGCGAGGAAGAGTGCGTCGGCCTCGGCGTCGGTGAGCCCGGTGAGCCGTGTGCGGTATCCGTCCATCAGGCGGTACCCGCCGACGGGGCCGCGGTCGGCGCACACCGGGACGCCCGACGCGCCGAGCGCCTCGATGTCCCGGTACACGGTGCGGACCGACACCTCCAGCTCGGCGGCGAGTTCGGATGCCGTCATCCGCCCGCGGTTCTGGAGCAGCAGGAGCAGGGAGAGAAGCCGGTCGGCACGCATGGGCACCATTCTCCCGCCGTACCTGACAGAAGATGTCAGGTACGGCGGACAGGCTGGTCACACACCGCGCGGCACAGGCCGTGCGACCGATCGAAAGGGCGGCCATGCCCGCACGGACCACCGGCCACTTCACCTACGCCGACTGGCAGGAGCGCACCCTCGGCCCGGCCGGGACGCACCCGAAGCTCGCGCACGCCTCCGTCACCAACTCCTTCACCGGCGGCATCGAGGCCACCCGCACGACGTGCGAGTACACGATCGTCTACGCCACGGAGAAGACCGGCACGTTCACCGGGATGGAGATACTGGCCGGCCGCCTCGACGGGCGCGAGGGCACCTTCGTCGTCGAGGAGCGCGGCTCCTTCGAGCCCGACGGCACCGTGCGCTGCGCTTTCGAGGTGGTGCCGGGTACGGGCACCGGCGCGCTGACCGGGCTGCGCGGCACCGGCACGTTCACCGCCGCGCAGGGTGAACCGTCCGTCCCGTACACCTTCGAGTACGTACTGGACTGACCGCCGGGCCCGCATCCCCCATGAGACGGCGAAGGAGGCCGGTGCGCTGTGGCGACCGGCCTCCTTCGCTGCGGCGTCCTTCGTCCTTCAGGACTGCGGACGGCTGCCGTGGTTGGCACCGTTCTTGCGACGTGCCTTCTTCTTGCGGCGGCGCTTGGACGACATGACGGCTCCTTTCTCGCGTTGCTTTAGCCGAGTTTCCACCCTTTCATACCGGTATCCCGCTCGGCGATCTCGGGGGCCCGTACCCAGCCGCGAACGCCCAACGCCACCTCTTTCGCGTGAACCACCTCACGGTGCGGCGACCATCCCCGCACGGTGCAACGACGGGCGCCCGCCTGGGGCACCGTGCGATCCAGTGATCTCTGCGCCGGTAGTCGAGTGAAGTTCTGTTAGCCATGCGCCACCGCGCGGAAGGACGGACACGTCACATCCATGATGCGAGGGAGAGAGCACCGTGCGTACCCGACTCGCGGCAGGTGCGGCAGCCGCCGCCTCCATGATCGTCCTTCTCGGCGCCCCCGTGGCCGCCGCCTACGCGCCGGCGTCCGCCGCCGGCGCAGTGCAGGTCGCCGACCCCGGCGACGAAGACCCCGTCAACGGCCCGACCGGCATGGCGGGCGACACGGTGACCGAGCAGCCGGGCGCCGTCCCGGGGCAGGAGCAGAACGCAATGCCGGGCGAGACCGCGCCGGGCGGGGCCCAGCCGGGCGAGCCGAAGCAGCCGGGCAACAGCGGCCTCCTCGGCGGTGGCGGCGGCAAGGGCGGCCTGCTGGGCCTGGGGCTGCTGGGCCTCTGACAGAACACATGTGGCAGGGGTCGCCCTCGCGGGCGGCCCCTGCCGCGTTGCTGTGCGGCGCCCCGTCCGGCCCGCGTGCCCGCGCCCGCGTGCCCGCGAGAGGTGGCCGGAAATCGGCCCAGCGTGCTACCGGCTTGCGTGAACGACCGGTTACCGTGCGGAACGGCCCGAGCTGATGGCGTATCAGCAGCGTGTACGCGTACACCCGTGCACGTCGTCAGCCCGGCATGCCGTCCCCACACGCAGCAGGTCTGCACGACCGCACAAGGAGCCCTGAGTGAACCGACTCCGTACGCTGCTCGCCGCGCTCGGCCTGGCCGCCGGGCTGGCGGCCGCCCCTGCGGCGAGCGCCGCGCCGCAGCAGGACGAGAAGCGCCCGGCGGCCGAGGCCGCCGCCCGCCCCCAGCCCTGCACCGGCAAGTTCCAAGGCGACGCGCGGCTCGGCCCGAAGTGGCTGCCGAACAAGAACCTGGCGCCGGTGGGCCCGCTGCTCAAGGGGTACCAGCGGACGGGCTCGCTGTTGCCCGCCGCCTTCCTGAAGAAGTACTGGGAGGGGCCGGCGGACTCGGGCAGCTGGAAGTACCCGCCCAACGACGGGTTCGCCGAGGTCAACGGCGAGATCGACAAGGAGCCGACGAAGCTGCGCAGCGGCCAGCGGCTGGACCGCTTCGGCTCCGAGTTCGGCGGTTACCTGGCACCGGCCGGCGACCCCTACGCCGAGCGCGCGCTGCCCCCGCAGAACCTCAACACCCGCGAAGCCGCTTCGCCGTGCGACTACCACACGTACAAGGTGATCAAGCCGTTCTGGGTGTGGCAGGGCAGCATCGCCCCCTGGTTCGAACAGCCCGGCGGCGGCCAGCAGATCAAGCTGGACCCGGTGTTCCTGAACCCGGGCGAGGGGCAGCGGCTCAACGTGAAGTGGCTGCTGGACCACCGGTACCTCACGAGGGCGGACGCATAGACCGGACGACGGACGACGCCATGGACCGGCAGCAGCTGCGGTCCGCGCTGCGCGCGGCCGGAGTGGCCGACGGCCACTACCGCATCGAGGGCGTGCACGAGCCGGCCCCCACGCCCCCCGACTTCCTGTACCTGCGCAGGACGCCGGACGGGGCGTGGGAGACCGGTGCGTACGAACGCGGCCGTTACGAGGTCATCGCCCGCCACCCGGACGAAGCCGCGGCCTGTACCCACCTGCTGGCCCTCCTGACGTGAGGACCACCTGTTACTGGGCCTCCGCCCCCGGCAGGGCGTTCGTGCGGGACACCTTGGCGTACCACCGGGCGCTCGCCTTCGGGATGCGGCGCCCGGTCGGGTAGTCCACGTACACCGCGCCGAAGCGCTTGCTGTAGCCGTGGCCCCACTCGAAGTTGTCCAGCAGCGACCACAGGAAGTAGCCGCGGACATCCACGCCGGACTCGATCGCGCGGTGCACGGCCGTCAGATGGCCGTGCAGATACGCGATCCGGTCCGGGTCGTGCACCGCGCCGCTCGGGTCGGCGTAGTCGTCGCACGCCACGCCGTTCTCGGTGATCATCAGCGGCAGGTCAGGCGCGTCCCCCTTCAGCCGCAGCAGCAGGTCGTACAGGCCGCTCGGATCCACCGCCCAGCCCATCGCCGTCGTACGGCCCGGCGGACGGTGGAAGACCACCTCGTCGGCGCCCGGCCAGGGGCTGTGGCCGCTCTCGCCGTGGCCGTCGGCGGAGTGGTCGGGCTCCGTGCCGTCCGCCGCGGACACCAGCGTCGGCGTGTAGTAGTTGACGCCCAGGAAGTCCAGCGGCTGCCGGATCGCCGCGGTGTCGCCGTCCCGTACGAAGGACCAGTCGGTCAGCCGCGCCGTGTCGGCCAGCAGATCGTCCGGGTACGCGCCGTGCAGCAGCGGGCCGGTGAACACCCGGTTGGCCAGGGCGTCGATGCGGCGCGCCGCGTCCGCGTCCTGGGGACTGTCGGTACGCGCCCGTACCTGATGGATGTTGAGCGTGATCGCGACATCGGCCGTGGCCGGCAGCGCCGCGCGCAGCGCCTGGACCGCGGTGCCGTGCGCGAGGTTGAGGTGGTGTGCGGCGCGCAGCGCGGCGACCGGTTCGGTACGCCCCGGCGCGTGCACCCCGGAGGCATGGCCCAGGAAGGCGCTGCACCAGGGCTCGTTGAGCGTGATCCAGGTACCCACCCGGTCGCCCAGCGCGTCGGCGGCCAGCGCGGCGTACTCGGCGAACCGGCCGGCGGTCGCCCGCTCCGGCCAGCCGCCCGCGTCCTCCAGCTCCTGCGGCAGGTCCCAGTGGTACAGCGTGACCACCGGCTGAATGCCCTTGTCCAGCAGCTCGTCGGCCAGCCGGCGGTAGAAGTCCAGGCCCTTCTGCACGGCCGGACCGCGGCCGGTCGGCTGGATGCGCGGCCAGGACAGCGAGAAGCGGTACGCACCCACGCCCAGCTCGGCCATGAGCGCGACGTCCTCGCGCCAGCGGTGGTAGTGGTCCGTGGCGATGTCGCCGGTGTCGCCGTTGCGTACCTTGCCCGGCGTGCGAGAGAAGGTGTCCCAGATGGAGGGCGTGCGGCCGTCCTCGGCGGCCGCGCCCTCGACCTGATAGGCGGCGGTGGCCGTGCCCCAGAGGAAGCCCGGCGGGAACGCACGGGCGGCGAGGTCCTGAGATGCGGTGGTCAAGGGGTTCCTTTCGGAAGAGGGAGAAACGGGGGAGACGGGCCGGGCGGTCATCCCTTCACCGCGCCCTGCATGATCCCGCCCACGATCTGGCGGCCGAAGACGACGAACATCGCCAGCAGGGGCAGCGTGCCGAGCAGCGCGCCCGCCATGATGAGCGACTGGTCGCGGACATAACCCGCGCTGAGCTGGGTGAGTGCGACGGGGACCGTGGGGTTGGTCATGTCCAGCGCGATGAACGGCCAGAAGAAGTCGTTCCACGCGTGCACGAAGGTGATCATGAAGAGGACGGCCATGGCCGGCCGGGCGACCGGCAGCACGATGCTCCAGAAGATGCGGAGCGAATGCGCGCCGTCCACCCGGCCCGCCTCGACCAGCTCGTCGGGCAGCGCTTCGGACAGGTACTGCCGCATGAAGAACACGCCCACCGCGCTGACCAGGGTGGGGAAGATGACCGACGGCAGCCGCTGGCCCCAGCCCAGCTCGCTCATCATCATGAACAGCGGCACGACGCCCAGCTGCGGCGGCACCATCATCGTGCCGATGACCAGCATGAGCAGGACGTTCCGCCCCCGGAAGCGCAGCTTGGCGAAGGCGAAACCGGCGAGGGTGGCGAACAGTACGGTCGACAGGGCGATGACGCCGGCCACGATCAGGCTGTTGGCCATGGCCCGGCCCAGCGCCGCGTCCTGCCACGCCTTGCCCAGGTTCTCGAAGAGATGCGGGCCCGGCAGGAACGGCGGCGGCGTCTGCGACACCCGGGTGTTGTCGCTGGAGGCCGCCACCAGCGTCCAGTACAGCGGGAACAGGGAAGCGAGCGTCGCGACGGCGAGCAGGACGTAGGCGAGCGGGCCCGCGTGGTGCTGGCGTCCGGCGCCGGGGCGCAGGGACAGCCGGCGGCGTACGGGCGGACGCGGACGGCGCTCGGAGACGTGCGGACGCCGGTCCGCCGCCGGGGCCTCGATACTGTCGGTGGTCATCACTGGCTGCTCCTGGACAGGACGTGCCGGGGGCCGGCCGGGCGTGCGGCGAGGCGCTTGACGACGCGCTGCGCGACGAAGACGAGGATCAGCAGCAGGAACATCGCCCAGGCGATGGTCGCGGCGCGCCCCATCTGGTAGTTCTTCCAGCCCTCCTCGTAGAGCAGCAGGCCCAGGGTCTGGTACTGGTTGTCGGCGCCGCCGGTGATGCCGTTCGGACCTTGGCCGAAGATCAGTGGTTCGCCGAAGAGCTGGGTTGCGCCGATCGTGGACAGCACGATCGTGAAGACGATGGTCGACCGGATGCCGGGGACGGTGACCATGCGGAACTGCTGCCAGCGCGAGGCACCGTCGAGCGCGGCGGCCTCGTACCGCTCGTCCGGCACGGCCTGCATCGCCGCCAGGTAGAGCAGCGCGTTGTAGCCGGTCCAGCGCCAGATGACGATCGAGGAGATGGCGAGCTGGGCGGCCCACTTGTCGTGCTCCCAGTTGACCGGGTCCATGCCGACCAGCCCCAGCAGCCAGTTGATCATGCCGAAGTCACGCTCGAAGAGCATCGTGAAGACCAGCGCGGCGGCGCCCACGGACGTCGCGTACGGCGTCAGCGCCGCGACCCGGAAGAAGGCCGAGCCGCGCAGCCGGTAATGGAGCAGATGCGCCAGGCCCAGCGCCATCAGCAGCTGCGGGACGGTGGAGAGCACGCCGAGCGTGAAGGTGTTGGCGAGCGCGTTCCAGAAGCGGTCGTCGCCCCACAGTGCTGTGTAGTTGTCCAGTCCGACCCACTCCATGAGGTCCATGGAGGAAAGCTCCACGCGGTGCAGCGAGATCCACGCGGTGTAGAGCAGCGGATAGAAACTGAACGCGGCGAAGACGACGAAGAACGGGGCGACGAAGGCGTACGGGGCGCCGCGTACGTCCAGCCGGTGCCAGAACGTACGCCGCCGGTAGGTCTGCAGGGCCACCGGGGTCCTCCTGATTCGGGTGTCCGGCCGGTCAGCCGGCGGCCTTCTGGATGCGTTCGCCGGTGGTCTCCCAGGCCGCGTCCTTGCTCTTGCCCTGCGCCTCGATGAGCGTCAGGCCCTGCTGGAAGATGTCCTTGATCGTGCCGTCCTTGCGGCCGAGCACCTGCTTGTCGGGGATCTCCTGGGCGGCGGCGCCGAAGATCTCACCGATGGGTGCGCTGCTGAAGTACTCGGACTTCGCATCGGCCACTTCGGGAGCCTTCAGGGCCTTTTCCGACGACGGGAAGTTACCGAGCTTCTCGAAGAGATACGCCTGCTGCTCGGGCGCGGTGAGCCACGCGACCAGCTTCTTCGCCTCGTCCCTGACCGGGCTCTTCTCCATGACGCCGAGGAAGGAGCCGCCCCAGTTGGCGCCCTTCGGCGCCTTGGCCACGTCCCACTTGCCCTTGTTCCCGGGGCCCGCCTTCTCGCTGATGTGGGCGAGCATCCACGCCGGGCACACCGTCGTAGCGAACGTACCGTTGGCCAACCCCGGGTCCCAGCCGGGCTGGAACTGGCGGAGCTTGGCGGTCAGATCGGCGGAAGCGGCCTTCGCTGCCAGGTCCCAGGCGCCGGTGACGACCGGGTTCTTCTGGTAGATCAGCTCGCCCTTGGTGTCGTAGAACTGCTGGGAGCTGCCGTAGATCATGGCGTTGAACAGACCGCTGGCACTGTCCATGAAGGCCACGCCGTCGCCCTTGAAGCCGGACTTGAACTTCCGCCCCGCGTCGACGTACTTCGACCAGTCGCCCGCCCACAGCTCCGCCACCTTCTCGCGGTCGGTGGGCAGCCCGGCCTGTGCGAAGAGGTCCTTGCGGTAGCAGACGGCCATCGGGCCGATGTCGGTGCCCAGGCCGATGACCTTCTTGTCCGCCGTGGTGACCTGGTTCTGCTTCCAGGGAAGGAAATGTCCGGTTCCGGGCACCTTCGACAGATCGGCGAAGGTTGCGGCGCGGGTGTCCACGAGCTCCTTGGCGCGGCCGACCTCGATGCCCTGGATGTCCTTCAGGCCGCTGCCGGCGGCGAGATGGGTCTGCAGTGCGGTGTAGTACGTCTGCTCGTCCCCGGCGATCTCCGCCTTGATGGTGACGTTCGGGTGCTCCTTCTCGTAACGCTCCAGCAGGCCGGCCTCCTTGAAGCCCATCACGCCGTACAGGCCCATGGTGATCGTGACCTTGCCGTCCTTGATCCCGCCGCCGGTGTCCGCGGCGCCGCTCCCGCCGCAGCCCGCGACCAGGCCCAGCGCGGCGGTGGCCGCCACCACCGCCAGGGACCTTCTTGTCATCGTTTTCCGAACGCTCATCGTCATTCCCCTCCCGGATCCATGCCGGACTGGGCACGTTCCCATCGCCGACAGCAGCGACTGGGAACGTGCCCACCAATGTTTCGGAAGAGTGGCGGCAGCCATCGCGTGTGTCAATGACTTGAACACAGAAGGGAGTTGACGCTCCGCTCGGCGGAGTGCCCGAAGACTGCCGGGAGCGCGCCGGAGGTCTGGCACAATGCGCTGGTGAACGGGGCGGGGACGGGATACGGCGGGGGTGGCGCGATGCCGGGCGGACAGCGGCCGACGATAAAAACCGTGGCGGCACGTGCCGGAGTCGGCCGCACCACGGTCTCCCGTGTCATCAACGGTTCGACGCTCGTCAGCGACGAGGCCAGGGCCGCCGTCCTGGCCGCCATAGCCGAGCTGAACTATGTACCGAACTCCGTCGCCCGCGGCCTGGTCACCAGCAGAACCAACTCCATCGCGCTGGTCATCCCCGAATCGGAGTCCCGGCTCGGCGCCGAGCCGTACTTCGCCGCCGTGATCCGCGGCGTGAGCATCGGTCTCGCCGACACCCGGACCCAGCTCCAGCTGATCCTCGTCCGTGACCAGGGCGAACGCGACCGGCTCACCGCGTCCGTCGCGGAGCGCCGGGTGGACGGCGTCCTGCTGGCCTCGGTCCACGAGCACGACCCGCTGCCCGCGCTGCTGGAGGACATGGGCCTCCCCACCGTGCTCGCCGGCCGCCGCACCCCCGAGGAGTCGCTCAGCCACGCCCACGCCGACAACGTGGGCGGCGCCCGCGCGGCCGTACGGCACCTGCTGGAGCGCGGCCGCACCACGATCGCGACGGTCAGCGGGCCGATGGACATGGACGTCGGCCGCGGCCGGCTCCAGGGCTGGCAGGACGCCCTGCGCGCGGCCGGCGCGCGGCCCGAAGAACGGCTCGTGGCCCGCGCGGACTTCACCGAGGAGGGCGGCCGGGCGGCCGCGCGCACGCTCCTGGACCGCGTCCCCGGCCTGGACGCCCTCTTCGTGGCCTCCGATGTGATGGCGGTGGGCGCCCTGAGCGAGCTGCGTGCCCGCGGGCGGCGCGTCCCCGAGGACGTGGCGGTCGTCGGCTTCGACGACTCGTTCCTCGCCCGGCACACCCACCCGCCCCTGACGACCGTCCGGCAGCCCGTCGAAGAGCTGGGCACCACCATCGCCCGCGTCCTGCTGCGCGAGATCGCCGACCCCAGGGCCCCCCGGCAGCGGATCGCGCTGCCGACGGAGCTGGTGGTCCGCGAGTCCTCCTGAGAGTCCGTGACCGAGCCGCGCGCGGCCGGATCAGTCGCGCCGTACCCGACCGATGCGCTTGTGCGAGACGGCGAACGCCGCGAAGTCCGCGTAGTCCGCGTCCGGCGTCGCCCAGCTCGGGTCGGAGCCGCCGAAGAAGGTCGAGAAGAACACGCCGTCGATCTTCAGCTTCTTCGAGGTCCGGAATTCCAGCTCGTCCTCGCGGAGCACCCGGCGGCCGTCGAGGAACACCTCGACCGAACCGTCGTCCTCGCCCGGTGTGTTGAGCCGCACGGACTGTTCCACGCAGACCCAGCGGCCGGTCGGCCACTTCCACTTGCCGCGGCCGAGCGAGGTGCCGTGCTCCTCGGAGGTCGGCAGGTACGCGTACACCTCGCCGCGGCCCTTGCGCCGCCACATGTAGCGCGTGGACAGGCCGTTCTCCCCGTCGGGGATACGCCGGCCGCCGGTGACCGTGCCGCCGTACAGGCCGGGCAGCTTGCCGCCCTTGACGAAGTCGAAGCCCTTGGGGAAACGCAGGTAGTAGCGCAGATGGAGGGAGTCGGTCGGCCCTGAGCGGAGCGGCAGGTACAGCTGCGCGCCGCCTTCCGGACGGCCGTAGCGGCGGGCGACGGTGGGGCTGGCGGAGCGGGCCGGATAACGCACCCGCAGCACCGGCCCGTACACCGGATGGTGCCGCAGCGCGGCGCGGGACAGGCCGAAGGAGCCCTCCTCGCGAGGCTTGAGCTGAGGTCCGAAGAACCGGGCCACCGCGGCGGTGTCCCAGTCGAGGGACGGCTCGGCGGAGGGATCGTCCGTTTCCCGTGGCGGGGGTTTCTCGTCGTCCGAGCCGGAACACGAGGCGAGGAGGGCGGCGAGCGAGGCCGCTCCCGCGGCGACGAACTTCCGACGGTCCATGGGCCGGGTGCTCCTGTCCTGCTCGGGGGCATCGGCCGCCCCGCCGCACGGGCGGCGGGGCGGCCTGCTGTCAGGCGGCGACGATGCGGTAGGACACCGCCGAAGTGCTCGCCTGCGTGGCGTGCAGGGTCACGGTGCCGTTCGAGTCCGCCTTTCCGGTGGCCACGGTACGGCCGTCGGCGGTGAGTTTGTACGAAGCGCCCGCTTTCAGGCCAGTTACGGTGAACGCCCCTGAACTGGCCGAGTCCAGCTGCACGTTGACCGGATTCTGGTCGCGGAAGGCGATCGACCCACGCGTGCCGGAGTCACCCTTGACGGAGTACGTGAGTCCGGCCGGTGCGGTGTTCCGGTCGAAGGTCGTCCCGGTGGTCTGCTGGGTCAGCGCCCCGGAGCCGAACGTGCCGGTGAAGGTGTTCCCGCTGAACGTCAGGTCGTCCGCCTGCCCGAGCTTCAGGACGTTGCTCCCGCTGCCGTCGAAGGTGTTGCCGGTGAACGTCAGCCGGGCCGGCCGGCCGGTCTCGTTGGTGTACGTGGGCTTGTCCGAGCCCTGGTACGTGTAGACGGCGTACTGCCCGCTGTCCGTGACGGTGTTGTTCGCCGAGGTGATGTCCTGCGAACCGACGCTGTAGCGCAGCCCGAACTTCGCACGCGCGACGGTGTTGTTCTCGATGACGTCGTCGCTGCTGTCGAAGACCGCGATGCCCGCGCCGTTGGGCTGGTCGTGGACGTTGTTGTCGCGCACGACGGAGTCGGTGACGCCGCGGTGCAGCATGATGCCGTGCACCTGGTTGTCGCTCGGGTCGTCGTCGCCCGGCGGCAGGTAGGGCGGAATGCCGTTGTGGTCGCTCTCGTTGCCGACGATCTCCAGGTGGTCACACCGCTGGGAGCAGATGATCCCGTGATTGCCGTTGTGGTGCGCGTGGTTGTTGGTGATCGTCAGGTAGTCCGAGTCGTCGTGCGGGTCGAGCCCGTAGGCCACGTTGTGGTCGTACTCGTTGCGGTCGAACGTCATCCCGTAGGCGCCGAAGGTGTAGGTGCCCATGTAGTTGTGGTGGAAGCGGCTGCCGATCTGGTCGCCGAGCACGTCCAGCTTGTCGCAGACGTCCTGGTGGTTGATGTCGCAGCCGCGGGCCTTGTACGCCACGCCGTAGCTCTCGGCCGCGTAGTAGCCGAGGTACCCGATGTCGCTGTGGTAGATGTTCATCGTGGACTGGCGGGGCGTGCCGTCGGCGTCGAGGTAGGACAGCGCCCGTATGAAGGCGCGTCCGCGCTCGCCGGTGCCGGCGGAGATGTCGGTGTCCGGGCCGTTGGCCTGCTCGTCCCACGAGGTGATGTCGACGCGGTCGATGTCGATCGTGCCGTACTGCGCGGTGATGGAGGCGACTTCGGTGGGCCCGCCGCCCGCCGGGCTGCTGAGCCGCAGGGTGTCCACCTCACCGCCCGCGGCGGAGCCGTGCAGCTCCAGGGTGGCGCCGTTCTGGATCACCAGGTTGGCGTCCAGCTGCCAGGTGCCGGGCGAGCCGTCGACCTGGCGCAGGGGAGCGCTCGGGCACAGTGTGCTGATGCCGGACGGCGACAATGTGCCGGACGTGAGGTAGAGGGTGTTGGTACTGGAGGCGTACCGCACCTGTCCGGAACAGGCCGCGGCCTGTGCGGGCGGGGCGAGCACGCCGGTCAGGCCGGTGACCAGCGTGCCCGCCGACAGCAGGACGAGGCCCGCGCGCAGCGATCTGATGACGCCGGATGATCGGTCGGTCATGGTGTGCGACTCCTTCTCCGGTCTCCGGCCGCCGTTCCGGTGGGGCGGCGGCCGGTAGGGATACGGCTGACGTTGCGTCAGGCCGTGTTCTCCACATGTCCGGCGACCTTGGGCCGTGGGGTGCCGCGGTGCCGGACGTGATGGAGGGTCTGCAGGACGACGGCCAGGGCCAGGGCCACCAGGGCCGCGAAGCCGAGCCAGGGGAACGGCGGCAGCGAGACCTCCGTCTTGCCGTGCCGCTTGACCTCGCCGTCCCCGTCCAGCGCCACCGGGGCGCGGACGCGGGAGTCGGTGAGGTCCAGCAGGGACCGGGCGTCCGCGTCGATGCCCTGCCGCTCGGCCAGGACGTCCAGGGACTTGCCGGAGGCCCGGACGCCCTCCGCGAGGTGCATACCGCGGTGGGAGCTGACGATCGACACGTTCTCCAGGCGGGCCGCGGCACCGAGGTCGACGGCGGTGGTGCCGCCGGACAGGGCGCCGCCGGTGACCTTCAGCCCGGGAGAGCTGGAGGCCAGGCCCTTGCGGCTGGCCTCGCTGACCCGGACCCCCTTCAGGGCGATGTGCCGGGTCGCTCCGGAGACGAGTACGCCGGTCTCGCCGCCGTCCACCCGGACGTCGCGCAGCGCGACCCGGTCGGCCCCGCCGCCGATGGCGATGCCGGTGCGGTTGGCGGACAACGAGGTGCGTTCGATGCGGACATGGGAACCGGTGATGCCGATGCCGCGGTCGAAGCCGCTGAGGGAACCGCCGGAGACCGTGGCGCCCTCGATGCCCTCGGCCAGCAGGATGCCGGGCTCGCTGCCGTTGTGCCCGGTCAGCTCGGGCTCCTGTACCGCGACTGTACTGTCGCTGCCGGAGACCCGCACCGCGGCGCGCGACGAGCTCTCCACCGTGGCCTTGTGCACGACACACTGCCGGCAGGACGCCAGGTCGATGCCGCCGCCCTGGTCGAAGTGCGAGGTGGGGGAGTTCAGCCGCAGCCCGCGCTGGAGCGTGGCCTTGATCCCGGCGCCGTCGTTGTCACGGGTGCTCAGGCCGGTCAGGGTGCGGTTGTCGGTACCCCCGAGGGCGATGCCCGTACGGCCGTTGGACTCGGCCGCGAGGCCGCTCGCCTTGGTGCCGCGGTCGCCCTTGAGCACGATGCCGTCCTCGACGGCTCCGGTGGCCGTGACGTTCTTCAGACTGACGCCCTGGGAGCCGGCCAGCCGCAGCCCGGTGTGGTTGTCCTGGAACGTCGTGCCGGTCGCCGAACCCGTGCTGCCGCGTCCCCAGGTGACGCCCGACTGGTCGGCGGTCGCGGACGTGCCGACCCGGCCGAACCCGCTGACCGTGGCGTTGCGGAAGTCCATCCGGCCGCCCGCGCCCATCGAGAGGTACGGACGCCCGGGCGCACTGGCGGGCGCGGGGCTGGAGCCGTCCTCGGAGACCGAGGACAGCGTGGTGCTGTCGACGTCCAGGGCGGCCCGGCTGCCGCTGATCCACGTCCCCGACCTGGCCGTCCGCCCCGCGGTGAGCAGGACCTTCTTCGTCCGGTCGTCGATGCGCAGGATGGTGTCGGGCGCGAGCAGCACAGCGGTACGGATGCGGACGGTGGACGGCCGGCCGGGCTCGGAACCGATCCACTCCTGCCCCGCGTTGGCGGCCAGCCAGCCCAGCGAGACGGACGGCGTCCCCGGGTACAGCCGGCGCACGACGACGCCGTTGCTGAGCAGACTCACGCTGCGCGGCCGCAGCACCATCAGCTTGTCGGGCTGCCCGGTGCGCTGCCAGGCGGCGACGTCCTCGGGCAGGCCGACGGCCGCCGCCGGCGCACCCTGGATACCGAGGGCCAGGACGGCCGAGAGGGCGGCCGCGGCCGCCCCGAAACGGTGTACGGTTTTCATGCGCCTGCCTCCGAACCTGCGGCCTGCGGCGAGGTCCGCACCGCGACGCCGTTGACGACGGACACCTGCCGGGTCAGCCAGCGCTGCCTGCGGATGGTCAGCAGGGCGCAGATCTTCACGCCGGCCATCAGGAACGACACCAGCACGAAGCCGGGCACGAGGAAGAACGACGACGGCCTGCGCACGAGGTGCGGCAGCATCTTCATCGCCCGGCTGATCCACCACCAGGCGGCCAGACAGGCCACGAAGAACCAGTCCTCGCGGATGATCGCCCACGCCATGAAGAACGGCGCGATCAGGAGCGTGAAGCTGCTCACCGCCTTGTCGGCCATGGTGAAGGCGAGGAACGGATGGCGCCGGATCCAGCGGGACGACAGCGCTCTGAGATCTGATCTCCAGGTGTTGCGGGACCAGCGCAGCCGCTGCTTCATGAAGATCCGCCAGGTGCCGGGGAAGGTCGACCAGACCCGGGCGGAGCGCTGCATGTACGTACGGTGGCCGCGCGCCAGCGTCAGTGTGGTCAGCCGCTTGTCGTCGCCGGACATGCACGGCACGCCCATGAACGTCTCGTGCATGAATTCGTCGGATATCTCCAGCAGCAGCTCCCGGCGGTAGACCGCGGTCCGGCCGGAGAGGCAGGAGACGGCCCGGCCCACGGCGGTCTGGGCCGCGTTCTCGTCGAAGTACCGGTAGTCCAGGTACATGTCGTTGACGCGCTGCAGGAAGCCCCGCGGGTTGTAGACGTTCTGCCGGGTGCCGACGCCGCCGACCTTCGGGTCGGCGAACGGCTTGCACACCTCGGCGGCCACGTCGTCCGCCCAGATGGTGTCGGAGTCCACCAGCGCGACCAGGTCGGTGCTGCACGCCTCCCAGCCGCGGCGCAGCGCGTCGCGCTTGCCGGGCACGTCGGTGATGACGACGGTCACGGGATAGCGGGCCGCGACCTCCCGGCACGCGTCGTCGGTGACATCTATGACGAGGACGACCTCCTCGACATCATTGGCCAGCCAGGACTCGATCGCGTGCGCGAAGATCTCGGGGTCTTCCTGGTACACCGGGACGACGATGCTCAGCGGCAGCCGGAAGTCGTTCCGCACCGGCCGGTACAGGGCGGCCGGCGCGCGGCGCACGAGCCAGCAGCTCCAGCGCACCAGGCCCAGGATGCCCAGCGGCAGGTAGACCAGGTAGTACCGGAAGTCATAGAGCGTGGTGTCTAGTAGGGCACTCATGGTTCCGTTCTCGATGACGGGTGAGCCGAGGCCGGGCAAGGGGGGAGTGGGGGCTCGCGAGGGGGGTGTCCGCGGCGGTCAGGCCAGTTCGGCGGCCAGCTCGTCGGCTTCGCGGTCAGCCCGCTCGATCAGCGTGTCGTTGACCTGGACCACGGCCTTGAGCAGCGGCATGTCCAGGTTCAGCGAGTCGGCGAGGCCGAGGAAACCCTGGGTGTCCTTGGGCAGGCACACCCCGCCGTACGGCGCTCCCCCGCGGATGCCGTAGAGCGGGTTGTACGAGCCCTCGGCGGACCGGGCCACGGTCTGCGCGATGGGGTCGAGGTCCAGCCCGAGGGTCTGGCTCACCAGCCACATCTCGTTCCAGAAGCTGATCTTCGTGGCGTTGTAGATGTTGTGGGCGCACTTGACCAGCTCGGCCGCAGCCGGGTTGGAGAAGGTACGCAGCTCCCCGCCGAACGGCGCCAGCAGCTCGGTCAGCCGCTCGACGGTCCGCTGGCTGCGGGAGGCGATCACCGTCATCCACGGGTGCCGGAAGTCCTCCAACGCCGTTGCGGCGCGCAGGAATTCGGGGTTGCCGGCCAGCGCGAAGCCCTCGCCGACGGACTTCCCCGAGTGCTTCTCCAGCAGCGTCTGGACGAGCCCCTCGGTGGTACCCGGCGGCACGGTGGACCGGACGACCACGGTGTGGTCCCCGGTGGCGTCGGCCAGGGCCGCGCCCACCGAGGCGGTACCGTCCTCGAAGGCGGTCAGGTCGTAACGGTGTCCGACGTTGGGCGTGGGCAGCGTGAGGAAAATGAAGGCGTCCGGTTCATTACGCAGATCGAGCACGTCACGCGCGTCCAGTTCCTGCGAGCGCAGGTATTCGAGCCGCTGGTGCGAGATGTCGATGAAGGTCACCTCGTGGCCGGCGTGTAAAAAGCCCTTACCGGTAGCCGTACCGACGACGCCGGAACCCACGATGAAAATACGTGCCATGGTGCTGTCCTCCTGGTGGATGTGCGTGCTCGACGCGACGCGACAGTGGTAACGAAAAAGGTGCGGGCCGGAGGGAACCGATCCGATGTCACGGCCGTCGGAGCAATGGCGCACGGGGCGGGCCCGCGCGTTCCGGTGAGCTCGGACGGGACAGTGCTGCCGGGTGCGTCAGGCCCCCCTGCCTGATCAGCATGTATGCATCCTCCGCCGGACGGCGCCTGTACGACTGCGTGACGATGTGAGCGCTGAGTCGCACTCTGCACTCATCGGGACGGACAGTACAGAAGCCGACTTACTGAGAGGGCAGGAAATTGCCGTGAATCCTGAATTCCGTATGCCCGGCTCCGCTACGGGCCGGAAGGCGTCGATATCCTGCAGAAAAGCGCTGCTCGGAGCGGGAAACCGGCAGGCCGGAACTCCGGCTGGTGAGCCGGGCGTACGCCGTCTCCTCGGTACGGGCACCGGGGCATGACAAGCGTTTTCGTGGGCTGCGTGCCGGGGCCATCGAATTCAGCAGGTTGTCCGAATCGGCGAGACCGCCGGGACCGGTAATCAGACGCGCGGAAATGCGTATTCCGGGGCGACTTTCAGAGCGCCCGTCACGCCCGTCCCTGCCGCCTCCTCGGCAGCACGCCGTGCAGACCGACCGCGCCGCGCTGACCTGGGCAAGCGCGGCACGCGGCGGATCGAGTGCGGCGCGTGGCAGTGGAGCGCGCGCTGCTGGCCGGAACCGTCACAGCGGGCCGGCCTTCACTGCGCCGCCTGGGCAGCGGCCTTCTCGCGCGCCGCCGCGGCCCGCTCCGGATCGCCGAGCTGCTCCTCCAGCCGCGCCTGCGCCGACCAGTTGTACGGGCAGACGGGGCGCAGTTGGATGCGCTCGCTCAGCAGCGTGCGCGCCAGCTCCGTACGGCCTGCGCGCAGCGCCGCCTCGACCAGCGTGCGCTGCACGGCGTCCCGCTGCGCGTGGCTGCCGCCGAAGGTGTGCAGCCGGTGCCGTACCGGCAGCAGCAGATCGGTGGCGCGGCCGTACTCCTGCCGCCCGTACGCGATCAGCGCCCGGCACACCGGCAGCCCGATGTCGGCGGTCATCGCACGGTTGGACACCTCCGGCGCGGCACCGGCCAGCCACCGCTGCCGGTCCGCCACCAGCCGCTCGGCCAGGCCGATGCGGCCCGCGCCCACATACGCCATGACCGCGTGCGCGTCGTTGAAGGCGTAGTGCGCGCCGTCGCCGCGGCGCTCCCACGCGTCGGCGAGCCGCGCCCACCGCCCGCCCTGGTCCTCGCCCGCCAGGTACAGCCGCCACAACAGCGCGGCGGCGTCCAGCAGTTCCATGGCGACGCCCGCCGACTCCTCGTGGTGCAGCGCCGCGTCGTAAATCTTCAGCACCCGCGCCGCGTCGCCCGTCTCCAGCGTGTACAGGGCGTAGTGCCACCAGTTGTGCACCGTGAGCAGGGTGCCGTCCGACCAGTCGTCGGTGCGCGCGTCGAGGAAGCGGATGCCGTCGGTGAAGCGGCCGCGCATCTCGTACGTGTGCACCACGCCGTGGATCGCCCACACATCACGGGGATCGTGCGCGAGGGCTTCGAGACCCACCTCCTCGGCGCGCTCGTAGTGCCCCGACTCCTCCAGGCCGAAGGCGTACATGCCGAGCAGCGGGCCGCGGTGCGGGTCGTCCGGCTCCCAGGCGCCCAGCGCCCCGCCGATGCGGTCGCGCAGGCGCTGGGCGTCCCCGGTGAGGAAGTCGTGCTGATGCCCGGCGAAGAGCGCCAGCACATCGCGGGGATGGGCGATGGTGAGGTCACCGAGCAGGCGGCCGGCGCGGTGCAGATCCCCGTCCAGCCAGGCACCGGCAGCGGCGAGATGCATCCGCTCCCGGGGCGTGAGGTCCTCCTCGTCCAGACCGGAGCGGAAGCGGAGGAAGGCGTCCCGGGCCGCGACCGCGTCCTTCTCCTCCGTACCCAGCACACCGAGGTACGCGGCCAGCACCTGGCCCATCACCGACCGTGGCGACGCCGCCAGCGCCGAGCCGGCCGCCTCGGCCACCTCGGGCCGGAAGAACACCAGGTGGTCCAGGGCCTGTTCGTAGTGGACGAGCGCATCGGCGCCGGTATGGCTCATCCGGTGCCCGTGCCGGTCCGCTGTCATAGGTCCCTCCTGCGTAGCCGGTCCGCCTGCCCTCAGCGATGGTGGACGACCGGCGGCCGCCGGGAGCGGAATCCGGTCCCCGAGGGCCACCACCCGTACCAGGCCAACGATCCGAGGCCCTACCGGGACACGATCCGGGCACCGGCCGTCCGCCGCAAGACCGCGTGCGGACGCCGCGGCCGCGCCACCACCAGCACGCGTACGGCCGCCGCGCCCGCCCGCCGTCCGGGCCGTACCCGGCACGGGCCGAGGCGATTCGGTCAGCGGGGCCGGGGCCGGAAAACTCGGCTCCGGAACGCCGCGCGGCACACGTCTGTACCCACGCAGCCCAGCCGCCGCGACAGTCACCGGACTTCGGGGGAGGGGCGCGGGCCCGCAGCGCACCGGAAGCGGCCGGAACCGGGTACCGGCGCCCGCCGGTCCCACCCCCCCCGGCCACCGCTTTG
>NZ_NHSG01000408.1:0-29838 GCF_020024005.1 Streptomyces purpurogeneiscleroticus | reverse complement strand
CCCCGGGCCGCCCCCGAAGATCGCCGTGCCGGTCCTGGTCGTCGCGCTGCTGTGCATCGCGGTGGGCATCTGGGCCCTGAGCGCGAGCTGAGGCGCCGGCCCGCCACAGGGCCGCACGAGAGCCCAGACCCGACCGCCGGCGTCGGCTAGGCGCCTCCGGACCCCTGTCCGGCGTCCTGAGCGCCATTCTGAGCGCCGTACGGCCGCTGTCCGGGGACAGGAGCCCCCTGGCCGCCCGGCGCGCCCCCAGCGGGGCCCGTGGCCGCCGTGGTGATCGACGCCTTGCGCCGCGCCGTCGCCGTCCACACCCCGAGCCCCACGAGCAGCGCCGCACCGGCGCCGATGCCCGCGTACCCGACCGTCCGCAGATGACCGTTGCGCTCCTCCTCGGACGCCGCCCGGCCCGTCGACGCCAGGTCCCGGTCCTCGGACGTGACGGCGAAGTCGGCCGCCGGCTCCGCGTACTGGGGGCCGGGCTTCGCCTCGCCCTTGAGGCCCACCCGGAGCGTGAGGTCCGCGCCCTTCTTGAAGAACTGCGCGGCATCCGGGTTGAGCGACACCTCCAGGTAGTACCAGCCCGCGAAGCGCATCGGACTGACGGCGTCGTCGTCACTGAAGCGATTGCCGTAGTCCACCGGCGCGGTGAACAGCCGCACCGCCGTCTGCTTGCCCTCGTACGCCTTGAAGCTCTCGTCGCTGACCAGGCCGCGCGCCGGGTTGTACGCGGTCAGGCCGAGCGCCTCCGGGACGAACGAGGAGATGCCCGTACCCGGTTTCCGCGCCGTACTGGACAGTTCGGCGCTCACGTTCAGCTGCTGTCCCCAGTCCACCGGCACCCGGTAGAAGCGGGTCTCGCCGGGCCTGATGCGGTCCTGCCACTGCCCCTGGCTCACGGAAGCGGCGTCGTTGAAGCCGGTGCCGCCCGCGACGGACTTCCGCTTGCCCTCCGTGGGCGGCGCAGGTGTGGCGCTGCTCCAACTGCCCTTACCGGGTTCGGCGGGCGGCGCCCCCGTAAGGCCGGGCTCCGTCATGTAGTGCAGCTCGATCGGCCAGCTGTCGGGACCCGAGGTGGCGTCCCCGGGGCGTTCGACCACCACGTAGTACGGGCCCGCCTGTTGACACTCCGACAGGTCGCTGCCGATGCGGCGGCTGGCGTAATCGGCGATCGGATAGGCGGTCTTGCCGCCGTGGAACCGCACGTCGCCGTCCGGGCCGCAGGTGCTGCCGTTGCTGTCCTGCACGGAGACGGTCAGCCCGTCGGTGTAGTCCTCCACCTTCGTGTCCGGCGCCGGCGCGGCCACCGCCGACACGTAGGCGGTGGAACTGTCGTCCAGTTCGAGGGCGTAGAGCTTCTTCTCCCCGCGCTCCAGGGAGTCGGTGTACGTACCGGGGACGATCTTCGGCGCGGCTCCCGTGCTCGCCTTTCCGACGACGGGTTTGGCATCCGTCGCGGGCGCATACGTGGGCGGCGCGTCCGCTGCAGCCACCCCCGGCAGCACCGCCAGCACGCCGAGCGCCACCGGGCCGGCCAGTCCCCTCCTGATCGTGCGCCGCGTCACCACGTACTACCCCTCATCGTCCCGAGCCCCCACCGGTACCGGTACTGCGCTGCCGCGCCCATGCCGACCGTCCCGGTCACCGGACGCGACGCCCATCCTGCCCCGCCGGCCGCACCGCTGTCCGCCGGCCCGATGCACACCCATCGAGTTTGCTACCGCAAGCTAATGGTGTGCTTACGCAAACTCAAGGCGGGAGGCATCACAGTCCCGCAACGACCACCGGCAAGCGGCGCCGAACAGACGAAACCCCGGCCACCGCACAGCGCGGCAACCGGGGTTTCGTACGTACGTGCTGGGGCTCACACGCCCGAACCTGCGGGCACGGAGTCGGTCGCCTCCGTCCACAGATCCTGCTCGGCGCGATCCGCCTGGATCTGGCGGTACACGAGGAGCCCGCCGATGGCGGCCAGTGCGACCAGGAGAAGCTTCTTCACCGCGCGACCTCGTCTTTCGTTGACGTAGGGGACCTTCGGGGGCCGATGATACACACCGGTCGATATCAATCGGTGACCTAGCCCGCCCCCAACTCGCCAGGAGCACAAACGGATCGGCCCGGAAGGAGAAATCTCCGTCCGGGCCGATCCTTGCCGGTGGGGCTAACAGGACTTGAACCTGTGGCCTCTTCCTTATCAGGGAAGCGCTCTAACCGTCTGAGCTATAGCCCCTGGCTTGGTGCCGCCTCGCTGGCTGCACCGAAAGATTAGCGCACTTCAGAGCCATGACCCAAATCGATGACCGCCGGGGGTCCGAAAGGCCGTCGGCAGCCGCCCGCATCAGGTCATTCGTCCTCGGCCAGGGTCAGCTCCACGCCGCCCACGAAGCCCGCCGAGAGGTTGTAGATGAAGGCCCCGAGCGTGGCCAGCGCCGTCGCCAGCACCACGTCGATCACCGCGATAACACCGGTGAACAGCAGCACCCGCGGCAGCGACAGGAACGACTCCAGGTCGAAACCGGAACCGCCATCACCGCTGGTGGCCTCGCTGATCGTGCCGCCGACCGTGGTGAAGACGCCCATCGCGTCCATCACCATCCACAGCACCGACACCGCCACCAGCGTGCACAGCCCCAGCGCGATGGACAGCAGGAAGCTGACCTTCATGACCGACCACGGGTCGGCGCGGGCCACCCGCAGCCGGGCCTTGCGCGTACGCGGGGTCGTACGGACGCCGGTACGAGGCACTCGCATCCCCTGCTGGGACCCGCCGGTCGCGTACGCCGACGGCGGGCGGTACGGCTGGCCCTCGGCGCCCTGCGGACGGGGCTCGGGCTGCGGCTGTGCCTCGGGCTGCGGCTGCCTGGTGTCGGTCACGGTTCCCCCCTCGGAGGCGGCCTCCTTGCGGGGGCCGCCGTCAGCATCGGAGCCACGGGCGCTGTCCGTCACGGTCGCGGGCCCGGAGGACGAGCTCCGCCCGTCGTCCGATCCGCCCGCTTGCGCACCCGTGGCTCCACTCACGACCTACTCCTCGCGCTACTCCGCCGCGGGCTCCTCGCCCCCGGCCGCCGGGGCCTGGTCCTGCGCCGCGTCATCGGCCGGCTCGCCGTCCGCCAGCGCTTCGACCTCCTCGGCCTCGCGACCGGCCTCGGCGTTCCGAGCGATACCGACGACGGCATCGCGCTTGCCCAGGTTGATCAGTTGGACGCCCATGGTGTCACGGCCCGTCTCCCTGACCTCGTCGACCCGCGTGCGGATCACCCCACCGCCGAGGGTGATCGCGAGGATCTCGTCGCTCGCCTCGACCACCAGCGCGCCGACCAGCTCACCCCGATCCTCCACGATCTTGGCGGCCTTGATACCGAGGCCGCCGCGGCCCTGGACGCGGTACTCGTCGACGTTCGTGCGCTTCGCGTACCCGCCGTCGGTGGCGGTGAAAACGAAGGTGTTCGCCCGCACCACGTTCATCGAGAGGAGCTCGTCGCCTTCGCGGAAGCTCATGCCCTTGACGCCGGAGGTCGCACGCCCCATCGGACGCAGCGCGTCATCCGTTGCGGTGAAGCGGATCGACTGCGCCTTCTTGGAGATCAGCAGCAGGTCGTCCTCGCCGGAGACCAGCTCGGCGCCGATCAGCTCGTCGTCCGAGCCGTCATCCTGCTCGCGCAGGTTGATGGCGATGACACCGCCGGAGCGCGGCGAGTCGTAGTCCTTCAGCGGCGTCTTCTTCACCAGGCCGGCCTTGGTGGCCAGGACCAGGTACGGCGCCGCCTCGTAGTCGCGGATCGCGAGGATCTGCGCGATCTGCTCGTCCGGCTGGAAGGCGAGGAGGTTCGCGACGTGCTGGCCGCGCGCGTCCCGGCCCGCGTCCGGCAGCTCGTACGCCTTGGCGCGGTAGACCCGGCCCTTGTTCGTGAAGAACAGCAGCCAGTGGTGGGTGGTGGACACGAAGAAGTGGTCGACGATGTCGTCTTCCTTGAGCTTCGTGCCGCGGACGCCCTTGCCGCCGCGCTTCTGCGAGCGGTAGTCGTCGGTCTTGGTCCGCTTCACATAGCCGCCACGGGTGATCGTGACGACGATGTCCTCCTCGGCGATCAGGTCCTCGATGGACATGTCGCCCTCGAAGGGCACCAGCTTGGAGCGGCGGTCGTCGCCGTACTTGTCGACGAGCGCGGTCAGCTCGTCGCTGACGATCCCGCGCTGCTTCTCGGGGGAGGCCAGGATCGCGTTGTACTCGCGGATCTTCGCTTCCAGCTCGTCGTGCTCGGCGGTGATCTTCTGCCGCTCCAGGGCCGCCAGGCGCCGCAGCTGCATCTCCAGGATCGCGTTCGCCTGGATCTCGTCGATCTCCAGCAGGCCCATCAGGCCGCCGCGCGCGTCCTCGACCGTCTGGCTGCGCCGGATCAGCGCGATGACCTCGTCGATGGCGTCCAGGGCCTTGAGCAGGCCACGCAGGATGTGCGCCCGCTCCTCGGCCTTGCGCAGCCGGAACTTCGTCCGGCGGACGATGACCTCGATCTGGTGCGTCACCCAGTGGCGGATGAACGCGTCCAGGGACAGCGTGCGCGGCACGCCGTCGACCAGCGCCAGCATGTTGGCGCCGAAGTTCGTCTGCAGGTCGGTGTGCTTGTACAGGTTGTTCAGGACGACCTTGGCGACCGCGTCCCGCTTGAGCACGATGACCAGGCGCTGACCGGTCCGCGAGGAGGTCTCGTCGCGGACGTCGGCGATGCCGCCGATCCTGCCGTCCTTCACCAGGTCGGCGATCTTCTGCGCGAGGTTGTCGGGGTTGACCTGGTACGGAAGCTCCGTGACCACCAGGCACTGGCGGTTGTGGATCTCCTCGACCTCGACGACCGCACGCATCGTGATGGAGCCGCGGCCGGTGCGGTACGCCTCCTCGATGCCCTTGCGGCCCACCACCAGCGCGCCGGTGGGGAAGTCCGGGCCCTTGATCCGCTCGATCAGGGCGTCCAGCAGCTGCTCGTTGGAGGCTTCCGGGTGCTCCAGCGCCCACTGCGCGCCGGCCGCGACCTCGCGGAGGTTGTGCGGCGGGATGTTGGTCGCCATGCCGACCGCGATGCCGGCCGAGCCGTTGATCAGCAGGTTCGGGAAGCGCGCCGGCAGGACCGTCGGCTCCTGGTTACGGCCGTCGTAGTTGTCCTGGAAGTCGACGGTCTCCTCGTCGATGTCCCGGAGCATCTCCATCGACAGCGGCGCCATCTTGCACTCGGTGTACCGCATGGCCGCGGCCGGGTCGTTGCCCGGAGAACCGAAGTTGCCGTTGGAGTCCACCAGCGGCATCCGCATCGACCACGGCTGCGCGAGGCGGACCAGCGCGTCGTAGATCGAGGAGTCGCCGTGCGGGTGGTACGTACCCATGACGTCACCGACGACGCGGGCGCACTTGTAGAAGCCCTTCTCGGGGCGGTACCCGCCGTCGTACATCGCGTACAGGACGCGGCGGTGCACCGGCTTCAGGCCGTCCCGCACGTCGGGCAGGGCACGCGAGACGATGACGGACATCGCGTAGTCGAGATACGAGCGCTGCATCTCGGTCTCGAGCCCGACGGGCTCGACGCGCATGCCCACGCCTTCGATGGCGGCGGGCGCGCCCTCGGCAGTCACGCCGTCCGGGGTCACGGGGGGATTCTCGTCGGCCATTGCTGTTCAAAGTCCTTTCGAGCTGCGGCTGTTGTTCGGGCCGACGGGCTCAGATGTCGAGGAAGCGGACGTCCTTGGCGTTGCGCTGGATGAACGAGCGACGTGCTTCGACGTCCTCACCCATGAGCACGGAGAACAGGTCGTCCGCGCGGGCCGCGTCGTCCAGCGACACCTGGCCGAGCACCCGGTGGTCGATGTCCATGGTCGTCACGCGCAGCTCTTCGGCGTTCATCTCACCCAGACCCTTGAAGCGCTGGACCGAGTCGTCCTTGATGCGCTTGCCGGACCGCTTGCCCAGCTCGATCAGGGCGTCGCGCTCGCGGTCGGAGTAGGCGTACTCGAAGTCGTCCCGGCCCCACTTGATCTTGTACAGCGGCGGGCGGGAGAGGTACACGTGCCCGGCCTCGACCAGCGGCCGCATGAAGCGGAACAGGAAGGTGAGCAGCAGGGTGTTGATGTGCTGGCCGTCGACGTCGGCGTCCGCCATCAGGATGATCTTGTGGTAGCGGAGCTTCTCGATGTCGAAGTCCTCGTGGACCCCGGTGCCGAAGGCCGAGATCAGCGCCTGGACTTCCTGGTTCTGCAGGATCTTGTCGACCCTGGCCTTCTCGACGTTCAGGATCTTGCCGCGGATCGGGAGGATCGCCTGGTACTCCGGGTTACGGCCGGACTTGGCCGAGCCGCCGGCGGAGTCACCCTCGACGATGAAGATCTCGCACTTGGTCGGGTCGTTGGACTGGCAGTCGCTCAGCTTGCCCGGCAGCGACGCGGTCTCCAGCAGGCCCTTGCGGCGGGTCAGGTCGCGCGCCTTGCGGGCGGCGACGCGGGCCGTCGCGGCCTGGATGCCCTTGCGGATGATGTCCGCGGCCTCGTTGGGGTTCCGGTCCAGCCAGTCCGTGAGGTGCTCGTGCACGACCTTCTGGACGAAGGTCTTCGCCTCGGTGTTGCCCAGCTTGGTCTTGGTCTGGCCCTCGAACTGGGGCTCGCCGAGCTTGATGGAGATGATCGCCGTCAGACCCTCGCGGATGTCCTCACCCGTGAGGTTGTCGTCCTTCTCGCGCAGCAGCTTGCGGTCGCGCGCGTACCTGTTGATCAGGCCCGTCAGCGCGGCGCGGAAGCCCTCTTCGTGCGTACCGCCCTCGTGGGTGTGGATGGTGTTCGCGAAGCTGTAGACACCCTCGGTGTACTGGGTGTTCCACTGCATCGCGATCTCCACCGAGAGCAGCCGCTCCTTGTCCTCGGCCTCGATGTCGATGACCGTGGGGTGGACCGTCTCGCCCTTGCGGGAGTTCAGGTACTTCACGAAGTCGACGAGGCCGCCTTCGTAGTGGTACTTGACGGTGAGCGGCTTGCCCTCCTCGTCGACGTGCGCCTCGCGCTCGTCGGTGAGCTGGATCGTCAGCCCCTTGTTGAGGAAGGCCATCTCCTGGAAGCGCCGGGACAGCGTCTCGAAGCTGTACTCGGTCGTCTCGAAGATGTCGCCGTCGGCCCAGAACGTGACCGTCGTGCCGGTCTCGTCCGTGGCCTCGTTGCGCGCGAGCGGGGCGGTCGGCACGCCCTGCTTGTAGTCCTGCGTCCAGCGGTAGCCGTCCCGCTTGACCTCGACGGAGACCCGCTGGGACAGGGCGTTCACGACGGACACACCCACGCCGTGCAGACCACCGGAGACCGCGTAACCGCCGCCGCCGAACTTGCCGCCCGCGTGCAGCACCGTCAGCACGACCTCGACGGCCGGCTTCTTCTCGGAGGGCACGATGTCGACGGGGATACCACGACCGTTGTCGATCACCCGGACGCCGCCGTCGGGCAGGATCGTGACGTCGATCGTGTCCGCGTGGCCGGCCATCGCCTCGTCGACGCTGTTGTCGACGACCTCCTGGACGAGGTGGTGCAGACCACGCTCGCCCGTGGAGCCGATGTACATACCCGGTCGCTTGCGAACCGCGTCCAAGCCCTCAAGGACAGTGATCGCACTGGCGTCGTACGACTTCTCTTCCGAGGAGCCGCCACTGTCGACGGCAGGAACCCCCTCTTCGGTAGAAGCCGTGATGTTCTCGTTGAGGTCGCCGGAGTCGGCCACGAAGCGCCCTTTCTGGCACAGGCACGAGCCTTCTCCTGCCGCCGGCGGGAAGACCCCGTGCCGGTCAGGAGCGGCTGCGTCGTTCGACATGTTCCGCGAGTGGGCGGGATTGCTACCAGTCTACCGGTAGCGCCGACACTCATGGGGGTTTGCGGGCGCCTGAGTCCTCACGTGCCGCCCTGAACTGGCGTCCGCCGACTCCCCATATGCGAGGCGGGCCCCCAGGACGCTCACACCGGCACTCAGCGCTTCGGGCTGTCAACCTCCGACTACGGTGAGCGGAGTCTCATGCGTCACATCTGAACATCCCAGGCATGTCGCCCGTACGGACACCCGCCAGAGGGCCGGTTTCACGTGAAACGGAACGCAGGCGCGGTTTCACGTGAAACGTAAGGGAGGGATGGTTTCACGTGAAACGGAAGGCTTCCGCCCCGCGTGCACGGATCAGCCGTACGTGTCGCCCGGGCCCTTGCTCCCCGGAGCCCGCAGCGAGCCGTACCGGCGAGGCGGGCCGCCCGGCCCCAGCACCTTGATGATCTTTACCGAGCCATGGCCCAGGTCCTCGTTCAGCCGTGCCACCAGCGTCGGCGCCAGCAGCCGCAGCTGCGTCGCCCACGCCGTCGAGTCGCACTGCACCGTCAGCACCCTGGCGTCCTCGTCGTACTTCTGCGGCTCACAGTGCTGCGCCACCTCGGCGCCGACGAGCTGGGGCCAGCGCCCCATCACCCCGCCGACCGCGGCCGGCGTCTCCCAGCCACGCTCGGTGATCAGACGATTGATCGCCGCACCCAGCGGCAGCGGGTCCCGGCCGTCCGCCCGCGCGCCGGAGCGGAGCCCGCCCCCGCGCCTGGCCTGCTTCTTCTGCTGCGCGGCCGCACCCCGGGCCCGTGCCCGCTCCTTCGCGGCCACCAGCGCCTGCCGCGCCAGATCGACACCGGACAGCTCCGGCGGCTTCGGCTGCTCGGGTCCCGCAGGCTCCTGAGGTCCGGACTGCTCACTCACTTACGACACCTTCTCCGCCGTGCCCTCGGAGACCGCGAACCGCACCCCCGCCAGCACGCCCGGCACATCGTCGTCCACCGCCGCCGTCACCAGCACCTGCTCACCCGGCGCCACCAGCTCCGCCAGCCGCTCCCGCCGCCGGGCATCCAGCTCGGCGAAGACGTCGTCCAGTACGAGAACCGGCTCGTTGCCCTCGGCCCTGAGCAGGTCGTACGAGGCCAGCCGCAGCGCCAGCGCGTACGACCAGGACTCGCCGTGGCTCGCGTACCCCTTCGCCGGCAGCCGGCCCAGCTTGAGGACCAGGTCGTCACGGTGCGGGCCGACCAGCGTCACGCCCCGCTCGATCTCGTTCTTCCGCGCCTCGCCCAGCGCCTCCATGAGCAGCCCGTACAGTTCCTCACGGTTCGACGCCTCCGCCAGCCGCTCGCCCACCGAACCGCGGTACTCCAGCGCGACCGGACCACCGCCCGGCGCCAGCTGCTCGTACGCCTTGTCCGCCAGCGGCTGCAGCGTCGCGATCAGATCCAGTCGCTGGGCCAGCAGCTCTGCGCCCGCGCGGGCCAGATGCTGGTCCCACACATCCAGCGTGGACAGATCCATCTTCCGGCCGCCGTGCCGACGTGCCAGAGCCGCGCTCTTCAGCAAGGTGTTGCGCTGCTTCAGCACGCGGTCGTAGTCCGAGCGCACGCCCGCCATCCGCGGCGAGCGCGCCGTGATCAGCTCGTCCAGGAAGCGCCGCCGCTCACCCGGATCGCCCTTGACCAGCGCCAGATCCTCCGGCGCGAACAGCACCGTCCGCACGATGCCGAGCACGTCACGCGGTCTGACCTGCGACGATCTATTGATCCTGGCCCGATTGGCCTTACCGGGGTTCAGCTCCAACTCGACCAGCTGCTGCCGTTCGCCCTGCACCACCTGCGCCCGGACGATCGCCCGCTCCGCACCCATGCGGACCAGCGGCGCGTCGGAGGACACACGGTGACTGCCGAGGGTGGCGAGATAGCCGACCGCCTCGACGAGATTGGTCTTCCCCTGGCCGTTGGGCCCGACGAAGGCCGTGACGCCCGGATCGAGCGGGACCTCGACCCGGGCGTACGAGCGGAAGTCGGCGAGCGACAGATGCGCGACATGCATGGGCGGCGCCGACCTCCCCCGGCGTAATACTGCTGCGGTGCTGGGGAAAACGCCCCAGCACCTGGGATTACTTCTTGTTCTCGACCGCGTGGCCGCCGAACTGGTTACGCAGCGCGGCGATCATCTTCATCTGCGGCGAGTCGTCCTGACGCGAGGCGAACCGCGCGAACAGCGACGCGGTGATCGCCGGCAGCGGCACCGCGTTGTCGATCGCGGCCTCGACCGTCCAGCGGCCCTCACCGGAGTCGGCGGCGAAGCCCCGCAGCTTCTCCAGGTGCTCGTCGTCGTCCAGCGCGTTGACCGCCAGGTCCAGCAGCCAGGAGCGGATGACCGTGCCCTCCTGCCAAGAGCGGAAGACCTCGCGCACGTCCGTGACGGAGTCGACCTTCTCCAGCAGCTCCCAGCCCTCGGCGTACGCCTGCATCATCGCGTACTCGATGCCGTTGTGGACCATCTTCGCGAAGTGGCCCGCGCCGACCTTGCCCGCGTGCACCGAGCCGAAGTCGCCCTCCGGCTTGAGCGCGTCGAAGATCGGCTGAACCTTCGCCACGTCCTCGGCGGCACCGCCGTACATCAGCGCGTAGCCGTTCTCCAGGCCCCACACGCCACCGGAGACGCCGCAGTCGACGAAGCCGATGCCCTTGGCGCGCAGCTCCTCGGCGTGCTTCTCGTCATCGGTCCAGCGGCTGTTGCCGCCGTCCACGACGATGTCGCCCTCGGACAGCAGCTCGCCCAGCTCATCGATGGTCGCCTGGGTGGCGGCGCCGGCCGGCACCATGACCCACACGACGCGGGGACCCTGCAGCGAGTCCACCAGCTCCTTGAGGCTGCCAACGTCAGCGAGGTCCGGATTGCGGTCGTAACCGATGACCGTGTGGCCTGCGCGGCGGATGCGCTCGCGCATGTTGCCGCCCATCTTGCCGAGACCGACGAGACCGAGCTCCATCAGAGACCCTCTTTGCACATAGTCGTTGCCCTTGTACCTGACCTAGGACGAGCCTACGCCCGAAGGGCCGTGCACAGCTGTGGGCTCAGCCGCTCATAAGCCGCAGGTCAACGGCATCATCCTGGCGGCCGTACGGAGCGGGTCCGCACGGCCTTCCGGACGTGTGCACAGCCTGTGGAGGCAGAGCCGCGGCCGAGCCGGAGCGGGCCTCGGCCCGACAGGCGCACCGGCATACTGCGGCCCTGCGAGGGGCGACCCTCGCGCTCCCGGCCGGCGCGACGCGTCAGGCTCAGCCCGACAGGCGCACCGGCATGATCAGGTACTTGTACGCGTCGTCGGCCTCGGCGTCAGCGGCCGGCTTGCCGCTCAGCAGCGCGGGCTTGGTCGACGTCGTGAACGACAGCTGCGCCACCGGGGAGTCGATCGCGGACAGACCCTCCAGCAGGAAGCCGGGGTTGAAGGCGATCGAGATGTCGTCGCCGTCGAGCTGCGCGTCGACGCGCTCCACAGCCTGTGCATCGTCGCTGGAACCGGCCTCAAGGATCAGCACGCCCTGCTCGAAGCTGAGCCGCACCGGGGTGTTCCGCTCGGCCACCAGCGCCACACGCTTGACGGCCTCGACGAAGGGGGCCGTCTCGATCACCGCGACGGAGTTGAATTCGGTCGGGAAGAGCGTGCGGTACTTCGGCAGGTCGCCCTCGAGGAGGCGGGTGGTCGTCCGCCGCCCGGCGCCCTCGAAACCGATGAGGCCCTCACCGGCACCGGAGCCGGACAGCGCCAGGGTGACCGTGTCACCGCTGCTCAGCGACTTGGCGGTGTCCAGCAGCGTCTTGGCGGGCACCAGCGCGACGGCGGAGGCGTCCGGGCTCTCCGGCTTCCACAGGAACTCGCGGACCGCGAAGCGGTAGCGGTCGGTCGAGGCGAGCGTGACGGTGTCGCCCTCGATCTCGATGCGGACACCGGTGAGCACCGGGAGGGTGTCGTCGCGGCCGGCGGCGATGGCGACCTGGGCGGCCGCGGAGGCGAAGACCTCACCGGGGACGGTGCCGGTGGCGGTGGGCATCTGGGGCAGCGCCGGGTACTCCTCCACAGGAAGGGTGTGGAGGGTGAAGCGCGAGGAGCCGCAGACGACGGTCACTCGTACACCGTCTGTGGAGATCTCCACCGGGCGGTTCGGCAGGGCGCGGCAGATGTCGGCGAGCAGCCGGCCGGAGACGAGGACTGTGCCCTCCTCCTCGGTCTCCGCGTCCACCGAGACGCGTGCCGAGACCTCGTAGTCGAAGCCGGAGAGGCTCAGGGAGCCGTCCTCCGCCTTCAGCAGCAGGCCCGCGAGGACGGGCACCGGCGGACGGGCCGGGAGGCTCTTGGCCGCCCAGGCCACTGCCTCCGCGAGTACATCGCGCTCCACCCGGATCTTCACCGGAAACCGCCTCCTGCTGTTGCTGGCTCTTCGCCCTGCTGGCCTTCGTCGTCGGCTGGGTTGCCGGAGACCAGTCTGACGCACACCACCGACAGTCGGTGCGGCTCGGGGTCAAGTCGGGACGGGAGCTCGGAGAGGCCCGGTCCCCAAGTTGTGCACAGCACCCGATTCGAAACGAGTTCCCCGCTACATATCCGTGGTCGTAGTAGTAGGGGCTGTGGAAACCGTGGACAACCGGCTTTTCGCAGGTCAGCGCCCGTTTTTTGTCCACCGGGGGCTGTGGGTGCAGCCGTGGATAAGCTGGCGGTTCTGTGGACCGCCCGACTTTGTGCACACCCGATGCACAGGGGAGGCCGGTTTCTCCCCAGCGCCGTCCCCAGTTTTACCCAGGTTCCCCACAGCCCAACCCGGCACTTTGGTGTGACGGCTTTCACTCGAGCCGGTGAGTGGGGGTGTTGCCTTGCCGAACAGTGGACAGCGGTGTGGATGAGGTGTGTACAACGCCGCTTTGCCTGTGGGCGGCCGGTGGACAGTCGCGTGCACACACTGTGGACGAGATCTTTGTCCACACCCTGTGGATGAAAGTTGTCCGCAAATCCACACCCTGCTGACCTGGGGCGATGTGCTGGCGGGCGGCCTCCTTGTGGACGCTGTTGGGATAACTCTGCAGTCCCCAGGGTGTGGAAAGAAGATTCTCGCCCAATCTGTGGAGAGAGGCCGTGTCCTCGTCAGAAATCGAACAGAGCTGGGGAGTTCGGAGCCGGCCGGGGAGCGGGTTCCACAGCGTGGGGACGGCTCGGGACGCCCGAAGGGCCTTCCGTACGGCCTTCCTGAGGGCCCCTCAACGGCGAAGGGCGCCCCGGGAGTTGTCCCGGAGCGCCCTGTGCGCGTCCGCGGCCGACGCCGCCCGCGTCAGCCGTTCTTGATGCGGTTCGTCAGCTCGGTCACCTGGTTGTAGATGGAGCGGCGCTCCGCCATCAGCGCGCGGATCTTCCGGTCGGCGTGCATGACGGTCGTGTGGTCGCGGCCGCCGAAGTGGCCGCCGATCTTCGGCAGCGACAGATCGGTCAGCTCGCGGCACAGGTACATCGCGATCTGCCGCGCGGTCACCAGCACCCGGCTGCGTGAGGAGCCGCACAGGTCGTCCACCGTCAGCCCGAAGTAGTCGGCCGTGGCGGCCATGATCGCGGTGGCGGTGATCTCGGGGGCCGCGTCCTCGCCACCGGGGATCAGGTCCTTCAGCACGATCTCGGTGAGGCCGAGGTCCACCGGCTGCCGGTTGAGCGAGGCGAAGGCCGTGACCCGGATCAGCGCCCCCTCCAGCTCGCGGATGTTCCGCGAGATCCGGGAGGCGATGAACTCCAGTACCTCCGGCGGCGCGTTCAGCTGCTCCTGCACCGCCTTCTTGCGGAGGATCGCGATACGGGTCTCCAGCTCGGGCGGCTGGACGTCCGTGATCAGGCCCCACTCGAAGCGGTTGCGCAGCCGGTCCTCCAGGGTCACCAGTTGCTTGGGCGGCCGGTCACTGGAGAGCACGATCTGCTTGTTCGCGTTGTGCAGCGTGTTGAACGTGTGGAAGAACTCCTCCTGCGTCGACTCCTTGCTCGCCAGGAACTGGATGTCGTCGACCAGCAGGATGTCCATGTCGCGGTAGCGCTTGCGGAACGCGTCCGCCTTGCCGTCGCGGATGGAGTTGATGAACTCGTTGGTGAACTCCTCCGAGCTCACATATCTGACCCTGGTACCGGGGTACAGGCTGCGGGCGTAATGGCCGATCGCGTGCAGCAGGTGCGTCTTGCCGAGCCCGGACTCGCCGTAGATGAACAGCGGGTTGTACGCCTTGGCCGGCGCCTCGGCGACGGCGACCGCCGCGGCGTGCGCGAAGCGGTTCGAAGCGCCGATGACGAAGGTGTCGAAGAGGTACTTCGGGTTCAGCCGCGCGGTGGGCTCACCGGGGCCCGTCGCCGGCGCGGGCTGGGCCGCGAGCGGTCCGGGGGCGCCGCTGGGCGCGGGCAGGTTGCTGCCGGGGCCGGCGTGCCGTCCGGGGCCGCCCGGCTGGTGGCCGTCGGAGTCCCGGTGCTGCGGGGACTGCTCGTACGGAGAGCGCTGGGAGTCGGCGTGCTGCCCGGGGCCGGGGCGATCGGTGCCCTGCCGGCGGTAGTCCTCGGCATTCTGCGAGCGGTAGTCGTCCGCTTGTGACCGGTAGTCGTCGCTCTGCGACCGATAATCGCCGGGCCCGGGCCGGCCGTGCTGCTGGAGATGCGACGGCGTGGCATAGGGGTCGCGCTCGGGGAAGCCGCCGAGCCGCTGCTGCTGCCAGCCGTAGTCGTCGTGCCGGCCGGAGTCGTCGCCCATGCCGGAGCGGCGGTCGTCCGAGTGCTGCGGCCAGGCACCGGGCGCGGGCCGCGGCTGCGGGTGCTGCTGCTGGTACTCGGGGTAGGCGGGGCGCACGGTGGGCAGCTCGTCGCTCTGGTGGCTGCCGTGCTGGCCGCCTCCGTGTCCAGCCTGGGGTCCCCCCTGATGGCCGTTTTCGTGACCGCCCTGGTGGCCGTTCTGCCGGCCGTAACCCTGGCGGCCGTCGTAGCTTTCGTACGCATCGTGCGAGAGCTGGGGCTGCTGCGTGGGGAGGTGCTGTTGGGGCGGCGCGGGGGGCTGCGGTGCCTCGGCGGTGTCGTCGACAGTGATCGCGATGCGGATCGGGCGGCCGCACTCGTGGCTCAGCGCCTCGCCGATCAGCGGGGCGAGCCGGCCTTCCAGTACACCCTTCGCGAATTCGTTGGGTACGGCGAGCAGCGCGGTGTCGGCGACCAGGGCGAGCGGCTGGGTCCGCTTCAGCCAGTCCTGGTCCTTGGGCTTGAGACTGTCGCTCTCCGCCCGGAGCAGGTGGTCGAGGACCCGCGGCCACACTGCGGCAAGATCTGCAGGGACGTCAGCCACAGAGCACGCTCTCTCACAGTCCCACGAATGTGTGATTCTCAGGACGGGCGGGAAGGAATCGGAGTTCAGCCACGGTAGTCAGCTGACCCACGCGTGTTCAAGTTGTTGTCCACAGGCTGTGCACAGCGTGTCCTGTCCTAGAGCCGGTTTGACCGGATGATGCAGCCGCGCGTACCGTGACCAGGTCGAGTTGTCGATGGCTGCTGCCGCCTGCCTCCGATGGGCAAAGATCGCGCCCAGCGATCGTGTAGCGGTGCACTCGGGCGTATGCGAGCTACTCGTGGGCGCACGGTGACAGCCAGTCGACGCCCCACACCTGTCTCGCAAGAGGCAACAATCTTTCCTGGAGCCCCCGAGTGAGCAAGCGCACCTTCCAGCCGAACAACCGTCGTCGCGCCAAGACCCACGGCTTCCGTCTGCGCATGCGTACGCGTGCCGGCCGCGCGATCCTCGCGTCCCGCCGTGGCAAGGGTCGCGCCCGCCTGTCGGCCTGACAGCCCGGCCTCTAGGTCCATGACGTGCTGCCTACCGAGAATCGGCTGAGGCGGCGCGAGGACTTCGCGACCGCGGTACGCCGGGGACGCAGGGCCGGGCGCCCGCTCCTTGTCGTCCATCTACGCAGCGGTGCAACGGACCCGCACGCAGCGGGGGAAATGGTTCCCCCGGCGCGTGCGGGTTTCGTCGTGAGCAAGGCCATCGGCAACGCCGTGGTACGGAACAAGGTCCAGCGCCGGCTCCGCCACCTCATGCGTGACCGCCTGGACCGGCTGCCCGCCGGTAGCCTGGTGGTTGTACGTGCGCTGCCCGGCGCGGGTGAGGCGGACTACGACGCGATTGCCCGTGATCTTGATGCCGCGCTGCAGCGCCTGCTGAGGACCCCCGGGCGGGACCCAGGAGGGGGCGCTCCGTGAAGTACCCGCTGCTGCTGTTGATCAAGCTGTACCAGTGGACCATCAGCCCTTTGCTGGGCCCGGTCTGCAAGTACTACCCGTCGTGTTCGCACTATGGCTACACGGCCATCGACCGGCACGGCGCGGTGAAAGGTACCGCGCTGACCGCCTGGCGCATCCTGCGCTGCAATCCGTGGTCGCTCGGTGGTGTCGACCATGTACCGCCCCGGAAGCACCCGGTCTGGCACCAGCGGCTGAGGAGCCGCCTGGGCGGGCCCACCGTCCATGTTGAGCCTGCCGCACAGCCCGAGACTCAGCCCAACGCCCAAGGAGCTTGATTCGTGGACACGATCCTGAATCCTCTCTATTACGCCGTTTCCTGGATCATCGTCCAGTTCCACTCGCTCTACAGCCTGGTCTTCGACAAGGACAGCGGCGCGGCGTGGGGCCTGTCCATCGTCTCGCTGGTGGTGCTGATCCGTATCTGCCTGATCCCGCTCTTCGTGAAGCAGATCAAGTCGACGCGGAACATGCAGGCGCTCCAGCCGAAGATGAAGGCGATCCAGGAGCGCTACAAGAGCGACAAGCAGCGCCAGTCCGAAGAGATGATGAAGCTCTACAAGGAGACGGGCACCAACCCGCTCTCGAGCTGTCTCCCGATCCTGGCCCAGTCGCCGTTCTTCATTGCGCTGTACCAGGTCCTGAATCACATCGCGAACAACCAGATCGTCGGTGTGATCAACCAGCCGTTGCTGGACAGCGCGAACAAGGCGCACATCTTCGGTGCCCCGCTGGCCGCGAAGTTCATGGACAGCGCGTCCAAGATCGAGAGGCTGGGCGCCTCGCTGACCGACGTCCGCGTCGTCACGGTCATCATGATCGTCCTGATGTCGGCGTCGCAGTTCTACACGCAGCGCCAGCTGATGACGAAGAACGTCGACCTCACGGTGAAGACGCCGTTCATGCAGCAGCAGAAGATGCTGATGTACGTCTTCCCGATCATGTTCGCCGTCTTCGGTATCAACTTCCCCGTCGGTGTCCTCGTGTACTGGCTGACCACCAACGTGTGGACCATGGGCCAGCAGATGTTCATCATCCGCCGTAACCCCACTCCGGGCAGCAAGGCATACACGGAGCGCCAGGAGCGGCTGCGTGCCAAGGGCAAGCTGAAGGAGGACCCGGCCGAGCTCGAGGCGAAGAAGGCCGTCGAGGAGGCGCGCCAGAACCGCCAGCAGCCGAAGCGCCAGAGCAAGTCCCGGCGGCAGACCGCGGCCCCGGCCGGCGGCGGTACGCAGACCCGCACCCGGGCCGGTGCGCAGGGCGGGCAGTCGGGCTCCACGGCCAAGGGCGGCGAGACCAAGCAGTCGCTGCAGAAGGACTCGGGCCAGAAGGCGGACGCCGCGAAGAAGTCTTCCGAGAGCGGCAAGCCCAAGGGCAGCTCGGCCTCCGGTTCCTCCCGTAACGCCAAGTCCGGACAGCGCAAGGGCCAGCAGCGGCCCAAGCACCCGTCCAAGAAGTAGAAGGAGTCTTTCGTGACGGACACGACCCCTGCCGCCGAGGGCACCGACACCCTGTCCCGGTTGGAGCAGGAGGGCGAGATCGCGGCCGACTACCTCGAGGGCCTGCTGGACATTGCGGATCTCGACGGCGACATCGACATGGACGTCGAGGCCGACCGTGCCGCAGTGTCGATCATCAGCGACTCCACCAGCCGCGACCTGCAGAAGCTGGTGGGGCGGGACGGCGAGGTGCTGGAGGCGCTCCAGGAGCTGACCCGGCTGGCGGTGCACCGGGAGACCGGCGACCGCAGCCGTCTGATGCTGGACATCGCCGGCTACCGCGCACGCAAGCGCGAGGAGCTCGCTGAGCTGGGCGCCAAGGCGGCCCAGGAGGCGAAGACCTCGGGCGAGCCGGTGAAGCTGAAGCCGATGACGCCGTTCGAGCGCAAGGTGGTGCACGACGCCGTCGCGGCGGCCGGACTGCGCAGCGAGTCCGAGGGCGAGGAGCCCCAGCGCCGGGTTGTCGTGCTCCCGGCCTGATTCTCCGGCGCTCGCGCGTGTCTTTGGCCCCGTCTGTTCGCAGGCGGGGCCACGTCTTGTCAGCCTTCTGCCAGGACCGGGTCTCGATCCGGGCGCCGGCAGGATCAGCAGTTCAGAGGAAGGGCGGTAACCGTGACGGAGTCAGCGGCGGAGCTTCCAGCGGCGCCGGAAGCGGCGCGGGAGATTTTCGGTGAGCGCTTCCCGGAGGCCGTGCGGTACGGCGAGCTGCTCGCCGACGCGGGTGTTCGGCGCGGGCTGATCGGTCCGCGCGAGGTGCCGCGGCTGTGGGAGCGGCACCTGCTGAATTGCGCGGTGCTCTCCGAGGTGGTCCCCGAGGGCGTCTCGGTGTGCGATGTGGGCTCGGGTGCCGGGCTGCCGGGCATTCCCCTGGCGCTGGTACGACCGGATTTGAAGATCACCCTGCTGGAGCCGCTGCTGCGGCGGACGAACTTCCTGCAGGAGGTCGTGGAGCTGCTGGGGCTGGATCACGTGACCGTGGTGCGGGGCCGGGCCGAGGAAGTAATGGGCAAGATTCCTCAGGTCCACGTGGTGACCGCGCGTGCCGTGGCGCCGCTGGACCGGCTGGCCGGCTGGGGTGTACCGCTGCTGCGGCCGTACGGCGAGATGCTGGCGCTCAAGGGCGACACCGCGGAGGAGGAGCTGAAGGGCGCCCGGGCGGCCCTCAGCAAGCTCGGTGTGGAATCCACCTCGGTGGTGCATGTCGGCGAGGGCGTGGTGGACCCGCTGTCCACCGTCGTCCGCGTGGAGGTGGGCGAGAGCCCCGGCGGCGTCCGCTTCGCAGCCAAGCGAGCCAAGGCGAATCGCGCCAATCGGCCGCCCCGGGGGCGACGGCGGTAGATCGGCGCAGCACAACACCAGACGCAGACAGGAGCGCTTTCCGTCCGCCGACGGGAAGCGCTCCTGTCATGTCTGGCCAGGGGCGTCGCTCGAACCGACGAGGCCCATGCTCCATACAAACCACCAAAACGACATAAGCCGGAGTGTCGCGAGTGAATGGGACACGGCGCTGGCATCGTGTTTCACGTGAAACGTCGCTCCCTGCTGCATGGAATCATCAGTCGAGGTCGTGCGGCTGCCGCACCGCGTGGCCACCGACCCGGTCGGGTCACGGATGTATCCACAGAGGAGGATTCATCCACAGGAGACAGGGCCTCGCTGGTTCGCGACACCGAAACCATGGCAGGCTCTGAGCATTGCGAGCCTGAAGTCGAGGAGAGTGAATCCTTGCGGTCCGACGCCAACATCGCGGGACCGATGACCGATCCGGTCCCCGGTCCCCGAAGCGAGTCGCTCGGGGACGACGTTTCACGTGAAACGCCGCCCCCCATGGACGACACCCCGATCGGTCGTGCTGCTCAGCTGGCAGTCCAGGCGCTGGGTCGTGCGGGAGAGGGACTGCCCCGCCCCGAGCAGACCCGGGTCATGGTGGTGGCCAACCAGAAGGGCGGAGTCGGCAAGACCACGACCACCGTGAACCTTGCTGCCTCGCTCGCCCTGCACGGGGCACGAGTACTGGTGGTGGACCTGGACCCACAGGGCAATGCCTCCACGGCCCTGGGGATCGACCACCACTCCGAAGTCCCTTCCGTCTATGACGTGTTGGTGGAGAGCAAGCCGCTTTCCGACGTGGTTCAGCCGGTGCCGGACGTGGAGGGGCTGTTCTGTGCGCCCGCCACGATCGACCTGGCCGGTGCGGAGATCGAGCTGGTCTCGCTGGTGGCCCGGGAGAGCCGGCTGGACCGGGCCATCAAGGCGTACGAGCAGCCGCTGGACTACATCCTCATCGACTGCCCGCCCTCGCTCGGCCTGCTTACGGTCAACGCACTGGTGGCCGGTGCCGAGGTGCTGATCCCGATCCAGTGCGAGTACTACGCGCTGGAGGGGCTGGGCCAGCTGCTGCGGAACGTCGATCTGGTGCGGGGCCATCTGAACCCCAAGCTTCACGTCTCGACGATCCTGCTGACCATGTACGACGGTCGGACCCGGCTCGCCTCCCAGGTCGCCGACGAGGTGCGCAGCCACTTCGGCAGCGAGGTACTGAGAACCAGCATCCCTCGCTCCGTGCGTATCTCTGAGGCGCCGAGCTACGGGCAGACGGTGCTCACCTATGATCCGGGCTCCAGCGGCTCGCTGTCCTATCTCGAAGCGGCGCGCGAGATCGCGCTGCGCGGGGCTCCGGGGGCGACCGGTCAGGGGCTCAGCGTGACCTATGAATCACAGCACAGCATGTCGGAGGGGAATCAGTGAGCGAACGACGTAGAGGACTGGGCCGCGGGCTCGGTGCGCTGATCCCCGCGGCACCGCAGGGTTCGGACAACGCCGGCCCGGCGGTGGGACGGGGGACGACATCGCCATCGGCGGTGCCGGTCATGACGCCGGAGCGAGGTGTTGCCGCTGCCAAGGTCGCGGCCATTCCGGACGCTGCCGTTTCACGTGAAACAGAGCCGTCGGCCGAGCCGGCGGTCAAGGAAAAGGGGGGCGAGGTCGCCGGGGCGCACTTCGCCGAGCTGCCGATCGGCTCGATCACTCCCAACCCGCGGCAGCCGCGTGAGGTATTCGACGAGGATGCCCTGGCGGAGCTGATCACTTCCATCCAGGAGGTGGGCCTGCTCCAGCCCGTCGTCGTGCGGGCCACGGGTCCCGACCGGTACGAGCTGATCATGGGCGAGCGCCGTTGGCGGGCGTGCCGTGAGGCCGGCCTGGAGAAGATCCCGGCGATCGTCAGGGCGACGGACGACGAGAAGCTGCTCCTGGACGCGCTGCTGGAGAACCTCCACCGGGCTCAGCTGAACCCGCTGGAGGAGGCGGCGGCCTACGACCAGCTGCTGAAGGACTTCAACTGCACGCACGACGAGCTGGCGGACCGGATTGGGCGCTCGCGTCCGCAGGTCTCCAACACGCTGCGGCTGCTGAAGCTGTCCCCGTCGGTGCAGCGGCGGGTCGCCGCTGGAGTGCTCTCCGCCGGTCATGCGCGGGCGCTGCTGTCCGTGGAGGACTCCGAGGAGCAGGACCGGCTGGCGCACCGCATCGTGGCCGAGGGCCTCTCGGTGCGGGCGGTCGAGGAGATCGTGACCCTGATGGGGTCCACGCCCAAGAGCGCGTCGAAGGCGAAGGGGCCGCGGGCGGGTACCCGCGTCTCGCCCGCCCTGACCGATCTGGCCTCACGGCTCTCGGACCGGTTCGAGACGCGGGTGAAGGTCGACCTCGGCCAGAAGAAGGGCAAGATCGTCGTGGAGTTCGCCTCGATAGACGATCTCGACCGCATCCTGGGCACGCTGGCTCCCGGAGAGGGACGGGTGCTGGACAAGCACCCGGAGGAGGACAGCGACGAGGCGTGAGATGCCGCCGTCCGACGTGAGGGCGGGCCGTGTGCCGGTGAGGTGACCGGAACACGGCCCGCCCTTTGCCTTTTCGCGGTACCCGGGTTCATGTTGTCCCGGTTACGATGCGTTCGGGTATGGCACGCATCCACTCGGAGTCACCTCACGACGAGGAGAAGCCATGCGATCGGTGAGCCGCACCGGATTGATGGCAGCGGGTTTCGGTCTGGGGGCAGTCGGCGGGTTCGTCGGTGGCCTGCTCAGTGAGCGCGTTCCGCTGACCGTGCCGGGAGGTGCGGTGGGCGAGGGAAGTGAGGACCTGGCTTCATGGGGCGTCGGCTCGTACCGCTCACGCTGGACAACCTTCCGGATGTCCCAAAGCGCTGCCGCTCGTGTGTCTTCTGGGAGCTCGACCCCGTCAGCGGTGAGGCCGCGGTAAAGGGCGGCCGGCCCGAGCTGGAGAAGGAAGCGTGGATCTCCGCCGTGCTGCTGGAGTGGGGCTCCTGCGGCCGGGTGGTCTATGTGGACGAGGTCCCGGTCGGCTTCGTGCTGTACGCGCCTCCGGCCTACGTACCACGCTCCACGGCCTTCCCGACGAGCCCGGTCTCCCCCGACGCCGTGCAGCTGATGACCGCCTGGCTCATCCCCGGCTACCAGGGCCAGGGACTCGGCAGGGTCATGGTCCAGACGGTCGCGAAGGATCTGCTGCGGCGGGGCTTCAAGGCGATCGAGGCGTTCGGCGACGCCAAGTGGACGGAGCCGGCGTGCGTGCTGCCCGCCGATCATTTGCTCGCGGTGGGCTTCAAGACCGTACGGCCGCACCCGCGCTACCCACGGCTGCGCCTGGAGCTGCGCACGACCCTGTCGTGGAAGGAAGACGTGGAACTCGCGCTGGACCGGCTGCTGGGTGCTGTCCAGAAGGAACCGGTGCTCCGGCCTCTGTAGCGCGGACAGCGAAACGGGCCCGCCCCGGAGGGCAGGCCCGTTTCACGTGAAACATCGTGTGGAGATCAGGCGAGGTAGTCCGCCAGGTCCCGCTCGATCGCAGCCTTCGGCTTGGCGCCGACGATGGTCTTCACGACCTCGCCGCCCTGGTAGACGTTCATGGTCGGAATCGACATGACGCCGTACTTAGCGGTGGTCGCGGGGTTCTCGTCGGTGTTGAGCTTGGCGATGACGATCTCGTCGTGCTCCGCGGCGATGGCCTCCAGGGAAGGGGCAACCTGACGGCACGGGCCGCACCAGGTGGCCCAGAAGTCGACGAGTACCGGCTTGTCGCTCTTGAGGACGACCTCTTCAAAGTTGTCGTCCGTCACGGTCACCGTGGCACCGGCCATGGCGTTCTCCTTACTGGGTGGGTGTGAACAGCTGATGTTCTCGGTCAGGCGGTGGGGGTCTGCTCGGGCGTGGCAGGGGTCTGCTCGGGCTCGGCCGGCTCGCCGTCGGTGAGCGAGGCGAGGTAGCGCTCGGCGTCCAGGGCGGCGGAGCAGCCTGTGCCGGCGGCAGTGATCGCCTGACGGTAGGTGTGGTCCACGACGTCGCCGGCGGCGAAGACGCCCTGGATGTTGGTGTGGGTGCTGGGCGCGTCCACCATGAGGTAACCGTCGTCGTCCAGCTTCAGCTGGCCCTTGAACAGCTCGGTGCGCGGGTCGTGACCGATAGCGATGAACAGGCCGGTGACCGGAAGCTCGGAGGTGTCGCCGGTCTTGAGGTTGCGCAGGGTCAGACCGGAGAGCTTGTTCTCGCCGTGGATCTCGGCGACCTCGCTGTCCCACACGAACTTGATCTTCGGGTCGGCGAAGGCGCGCTCCTGCATCGCCTTGCTGGCGCGCAGGGTGTCGCGGCGGTGGACGATCGTGACGGACTTGGCGAAGCGGGAGAGGAAGGTGGCCTCCTCCATCGCGGTGTCGCCGCCGCCGATGACGGCGATGTCCTGGTCCTTGAAGAAGAAGCCGTCGCAGGTGGCGCACCACGACACGCCGCGACCGGAGAGCTCGTCCTCACGGGGCAGGCCGAGCTTGCGGTGCTGGGAGCCGGTGGTCACGATGACGGCGTGCGCGCGGTGCACGGTGCCGGCGGAGTCGGTGACCGTCTTGATCGGCTCGGAGAGGTCCACGGCGGTGACGTCATCGGGGATCAGCTCGGCGCCGAAGCGCTCGGCCTGGGCCCGCATGTTGTCCATGAGGTCCGGGCCCATGATGCCGTCCCGGAAGCCGGGGAAGTTCTCCACATCGGTGGTGTTCATCAGTGCGCCACCGGCGGTGACGGCGCCCTCGAACACCAGCGGCTTCAGCGAGGCACGGGCGGTGTAGAGCGCGGCGGTATAGCCCGCAGGCCCGGAGCCGATGATGATCACGTTACGGACGTCGCTCACGGGTGTCTTCCTTGTCTCTGCCGACTGCGTTGGGTGGGCTGGAGAAACTCTCACCCCACCCAACGGATCCTACGGGGCGAGCATTCCCGCAGTGTCCCAGCGCACCCGTAGCGGCCCTTGGCCCGGGGCCGGGCTCGGCGGCTCAGCCGCGGGGATAGGTCCCGCTGAGCAGAATTTTGCCGGGCACAGGCGGTGAGGCAGAGACACAGGAAGCCGAGACGACATAGGCGGAGACCCGGGCCGTGTCGGACGGATGGGGCAGCACGACGAGGTAGGCGTCCTTGCCCTGATAGGTGTCGCGGCTCGCGGCCAGCGGCTTCTCGGGCCGTGCGAGGCCCTCACGCACGCAGGACGGGATCGTGTCGTCCGCACCGCGCAGTGGCGTCTGGGGCGAGCTCTGGGTGCCGACATCGGGGGTCTTGCTGCGGCCGGGCTCGGCGAGCAAGTCGCGTACGTGGCTGCCCAGGGTCGCGGAGCTGAGCGCCCCCTCCGCGGGGCTCTGCTCGGTGGCGGTCACGCCGGGGTCCTGGTCCTGTCCGGTGTTCGCGGAACCATTCTGCAGAAGGATGCCACCGATGCCGAGCACGGCTGCGGCGGCCGCGGTGCCGAGCAGCACCTTGGGCCAGCGGTGCGCCCTCGCCGTGCGGAGGCCGGGGGCCTTGCGGCCAGGCCCCGTGGCGGAGCGGGGGTAGCCGGCCGGGCGGTCAGCGGAGCTGCCACCGGAGCGCGCGGACGCTGTTTCACGTGAAACCGTGTCCCGCTTCTCCTCCACGGTTTCACGTGAAACCGAGCCATCATGAGCACCGGCCGACTGCCATACGACACGGGAGCCGTCGCCCGAGGCGGTCGATACGAGGGCGGCGTCACCGGTGGGCGCCGTGGCATCGAGCAGGGCTTCGGCCGCCAGGGCGGCGTCGATCCGGCCGACGACGTCGTCGGGCATCCGTCCCGGTCCCGGCAGTGTGCCGAGCAGTGCGCGGATCTCCTCCAGCGAGCTGTGGACGTCCTCACACAGCGGGCATCCGTCGAGATGCGCGCGAAGATCCGCCGCGCGGGCGGGCGAGAGCAACCCGTCCGCGAGCGCGGAGATCTCCGCGACCTCCGGATGCCCGCCCGTGTCGGTCGTGGCTGTCACGCTCGCCCACCTCCGCCCTTCACGGCCCCTGAGTCATTCGGTCCTGCCGTCTGTGGGACGGATGTCCCCTGCGCCCGGTTCCTTCCCCCGCCTGAGGTGCCCTTATCCCCCTCTTCGGCGCGCAGATGGGTGAGCATCGGGAGGAGCCGGGCCCGGCCGCGCGCGCACCGGCTTTTCACCGTGCCGGTGGGGACGCCGAGTACCTCCGCGGCCTCGGCCACGGGGTAGCCCTGCATGTCGACGAGGACGATGGCCGCGCGCTGTTCGGCGGGGAGAGTGCGGAGGGCGCTGAGCAGTTCGCGGTGCAGATCCTGGCGTTCGGCCGGTACCGCGGCGGATTCGTGCGGCTCGATGAGCTGTTCCAGCCGCTCGGTCTCCGCGACCGGCGAGGTGCGCCGGGAGGCCGCCTTGCGGGCTCGGTCCAGGCAGGCGTTGACCGTGATGCGGTGCAGCCAGGTGGTCACGGCCGACTGGCCGCGGAAGGTGTGGGCGGCGCGGTAGGCGGACACCAGGGCGTCCTGCACGGCGTCGGCCGCTTCCTCGCGGTCGCCGAGGGTGCGCAGCGCCACCGCCCACAGCCGGTCACGGTGGCGCCTGACGATCTCGCCGAAGGCGTCGGGGTCCCCCTCGACATGGCGGGCGAGAAGCGCCTGGTCGGAGGGGCGGACGTTATCTGCCATGGCCCGCCTCGCAGGAGCCGGTCCAGAGCGGGCCGGGGAGCGCCGGCCGTGCGGACGGCACTGCGGTGCGCGTCCTGCCCGGGGCCGCCCGGGCACGGGCGTCGGCCGGGACGGCCAGGACACCGGCCGGACCGACCTTTCGTACGACGGTGGGCATCACTGCGCCATCACGCATAACCGAACCCCTGGCGTCAAGCTGTACACGGGAGCTTACATACGGGTGCTCGGCGGTACCAGGCTGCAGGACGACGGCCACAGCGGCCGGCCGCGGGGGCGAAAGGAGGCCCGGGGAGCACCGGCGCCTCCTGGCCGCTGTCCGCATCGACATCCTGGCGCCCCCCTGCTGCCCACCCCTAGCTACGGACCTTGATCTCCTTGATCTGGCCCCGGTAGTTGCCATCGTCCTTCAACGGGAGGTCGGTGAGCCAGACCAATACGTACTGTGTCTTGATCGGCTCCTTCGCGCGCAGCGTGACCGTCTCCCCCGAGCCGTCGGCGATCTTCTTGAAGCCGTCGAGGGACGTGGGCGCACCGCTGCTGTCCTCGGGCGCGGCGCGGAAGTCGAGCGAGGTGCTCCCGACGAGGTCGACCTTGACGCTGCCGACCTGCTGGACCTTGCCGAGGTCGAGAATCAGCCCCACGCCGTCCTTGAGACCGCCGAGATCCGAGCGGCCGTAGTAATTGCGGGTCGGCCAGGACGTGGCGGGGTCCCCGTCGAGGGCGTTGGGGGCGTCCTGCGGGTTCTCCGTGCCGTCACCGCCCGGCGCCGGATCAAAATCTACGACCTTGTCGACGCTGACGGTCTTGCCCGACGCAGTGCTGCCGTTGCCCCCGGTCGTCTCCGAGCTGCCGGAGTCGTCCTGGTTCCGGTCCTTCAGGAGCGTGTCGGCCAGCTGCCAGCTGCCCAGCCCCAGCGCGGCGATCAGCAGCGCGGAGACGCACCACTTGGCCGCCCTTCCGGTACGGCTCTGCAGCGGAGGCGGCGGGGTGGGAACAGGACGGGTGGCCGAAGCGCCGGGCCGTCCGGCGCCGGCCTGCTGACCGTACGTGCCCTGCTGGTAGCCGGTGCGCTGGTACGGCGGCGGGGTGGTGAAGGAGGGCTCCGGCGGGCGGATGCGCGGCATCGCGCCGACGGCCTTGGCCAGCTCCTCCGGCGTGGTGCAGGGCTGCTCCTGGCGGGAGGCGGTGGCGCCGTCGTTGACGAGCGCGCGCATGGCCAGCTCCGACAGGCCACGGTGCACGCCGGCCCGTACCTGGTCGGGAGCGATCAGGCCGACGCCCTTGGGCAGCCCGGACAGCCCGTACGCGTCGTTCTCGTACGGCCAGCGCTGGGTGAGCGCCGCGTACAGCAGCGCGCCGATGGCCTCCGTGTCGGTGCGCTGCGGGTGGTCGCTGGTGATCCCGCGGAGCGCGGCCATGATGGCCAGGCCCCGGATGCGGTACTGGCCGGAGGAGGTGCGCAGGACGGACCCGGGGGTCAGCCGGAGGTGTGCCAGGCCCTCACGGTGGGCGGCGGCCATGGCCTGGGAGATCTGCGTCACGAGCTGGTAGGCGTCGTGCGGTTCGAGCGGCCCGGAGGCGAGGACGGCGGTCAGTTCGGTGGCGTCCGGGAGCCACTCGTGGACGACGTAGACCAGGTCGTTCTCCTCGACGGCGTCGAGGATCTGGACGAAGCGCGGGTCGCCGAGCAGCGCGGCGGACCGCGCGGCGGAGAGCACGGGACGGGCACGCGGGTGGTCGGAGGGCAGGATGTGGACCCCGACGGCGCGGCGCAGTTTCTCGTCCACGGCACGCCAGCTGCTGAAGCCGTCCAGTCGGGTGACGCACTCCTCCAGGCGGTAGCGCCTGGCCAGCTTGTGACCGCTGTGCAGTTCGGGCGGCTGTGCCTCGGATGCTGTGGCGCTCTTCTCGCCGTCGTCCGCGGTGTCCTGTGCCGCGTCGGTCACCTTCTCGGCCTTCGTGCCGTCGGTCGTGGCCTCGTCCGCCTTGGCGGCGAGCGGTTCTCCACCGCTCGTGTCGGCCACGTCGACGGCAGCCGTGCTCCGTTCCGCCACCGTCGTTCCTGCCTCCCCATCCGTTGCATGCTCAAAAGAGCCAAGTCAATTGTGCCCACAGTCCGCCACTGTGCACGACACACGGTGGCCGACGAAGGTTGTGCTCGTTCAGCGCCCCAGCTTGCCGCGCACCATGCCGACCAGGGCGTTGAGTTCTTCAATGCGCATCTTCTTGGCGGCCGCGTAGAAGACCACCAGCAGGACGGCACCGCCGCCGACCAGCGCGACGAGCGATCCCAGTACGCCGGTGCCCAGCCCCTGGATGATCCCGTACACGGCGGCGCCGGAGAACAGGGTGGCGGGGAGGCTCGCGCCGGCCAGCCGGGCGTACGTACGCACTACGTGCGCGCCGTCCAAGTCGCCGCCCATCCGCTTGCGCAGCCGCCGCCACGCCACGCCGACGCCGATGATGTACGCCAGGCCGTAGGAGGCCGCCATGCCCACCACGGCCCACCGGACGGGCAGGACGAGGTAGCACAGGGCCGAGGCGGCGGCGTTGACCGCGGCGACGATCAGCGTGTTGTAGAAGGGCGTGCGGGTGTCCTCGTACGCGTAGAAGGCGCGCAGCACGACGTACTGCACGGAGTAGGGGATCAGGCCGAGGCCGAAGGCCATGAGCATGAAGCCCGTGGAGACGCCGGCTTCGGATCCGGTTCCGGCGAAGACCAGCGTGCACATCGGGATGCCGAGGGTCAGGAAGCCGAACGCGATCGGCACGACGGCCACGGCGGAGGTGCGCAGTCCCTGGGAGATGTCGTCGCGCACGGCGCCGATGTCGCCGTCGTGCGCGGAGCGCGCCAGGCGCGGCAGCAGGGCGGCCATCACGGAGACGGTGATGATCGCGTGCGGCATGTTCCAGATCAGCTGGGCGTTGGAGTACGCCATGTAGCCGGTGCCGGGGGCGCCCTGTCCGGCGGCCTTCTCACCGGCCAGCGTGGAGAGCTTCGAGACGACCAGGACGCCGGCCTGGTTGGCGAGCACGAAGAGCACGGTCCACTTGGCGAGCTTGGCGGCCTTGCCCAGGCCGTGGCCCCGCCAGTCGAACCGCAGCCGGAGCTTGAAGCCGGTGTCGCGCAGGTACGGGATCATGGCCAGCGCCTGGACGACCAGGCCGAGCAGCGTGCCGATGCCCAGCAGTCGGATGCCGGCCTCGGGGATGGTCGTGACGCCGATGTGCGAGGAGCCGGCGCTGCCGTACACCCAGATGAACAGCCCGAACGTGCTGATCATGACGACGTTGTTGAGGACCGGGGTCCACATCATCGCGCCGAAGCGGCCGCGGGCGTTGAGCACCTGGCCCATGATCACGTGGATGCCCATGAAGAAGATCGTGGGCACGCAGTAGCGGGTGAAGGCGACGGCGACCTCGAAGCTGGCCGAGTCGGGTGCGAACCCCGACATCGCCCGCACCAGCCAGGGCGCCGCGAACACTGCCGCGACGGTGAGGGCGCCGAGGATGACCATCACCAGGGTCATCAGACGGTTGGCGTACGCCTCGCCGCCGTCCTCGTCCTCCTTCATCGCGCGCACCAGCTGCGGCACGAACACCGAGTTCAGGCCGCCGCCGATGGTCAGGATGAAGATCATCGTGGGCAGGGTGTAGGCGACCTGCCAGGCGTCACCGAGGACGGCGGCACCGAGCGCGGAGGCGATCAGCGCGGACCGTACGAAGCCGGTCAGCCGGGAGACCATGGTGCCGGCGGCCATCACGGCGCTGGACTTCAGCAGGTTGCCGGCCTTGCCGCCGGTGCGTCCCGGGGGCTCCGGCGGCTCCGCCGAGGGGGCCGGCTCGGGCTCGGCCGGGGGAACGGGCTGCGGTCCGCCTGCCGGCTCGTACTGCCCGCCGGTGGGGTCGTACTGCCCACTCTGCGGTCCGTACTGCCCACCCGGAGGTCCGTACTGTCCGCCCGCCGGCGGGTACGGGCCCGGGCCGCTGTTCTGGGCCGGCGGCCGCTGCGGTTCCGGCGCTCGCTGATCACGGTAGAGGTGGGCGAACGCGTCGGGCTCCGCCGGCCGGTCGGCGGCCTGGGTGATCAGGTCGTCCACGCCGACGAACTGAGTGGTCGCCGTGGCGTCGCCGTACAGCCGGTGCCCCGGACCCTGCGGTTCGGGCGCCGGCGGGGCGGGCCATGCCTCCGGCCCCGGGGCGTACTG
>NZ_NHSG01000407.1:0-3010 GCF_020024005.1 Streptomyces purpurogeneiscleroticus | reverse complement strand
CCCGTCGCCCCTCCACCGAAAGGTCAGCGGTTGACGAAGGTCAGGTTTGTCGCGTCGTACCGCGTGCCGGCCACCGCCTCCGCCGGGGCCACCGCGTCGATCGCTGCCAGCTCGTCGGGGGACAGTCCGATGGCGACCGCGGCGACGTTCTCCAGCAGGTACTTCTCGCGACGGGTGCCCGGGATCGGCACGACGTCCGCGCCACGGTGCTGCACCCAGGCCAGCGCCAGCTGCCCGGCCGTGACGCCCTTCGCCGCGGCCAGCTCGTTCAGCTGCTCGACGATGGCGAGGTTCCGCTCCAGGTTGCCGTCGGCGAAGCGCGGCTGGGTACGCCGTACGTCGCCCTCCGCCAGCCCGTCCACGGACCTGTACTGCCCGGTGAGGAATCCGCGGCCGAGCGGCGAGAACGGCACGATCCCGATGCCCAGCTCCCGGCAGACCGGCGCGATCTCCTCCTCCAGGTCCCGCGTCCACAGCGACCACTCGCTCTGCAGCGCGGCGATCGGGTGCACGGCGTGCGCCCGCCGGATCGTTTCCGCGCCCGCCTCGGACAGCCCGAGGTGCCGCACCTTCCCGGCCGCGACCAGCTCCGCCATCGCCCCGACGGTCTCCTCGATCGGCACCTCGGGGTCGACGCGGTGCTGGTAGTACAGGTCGATGTGGTCGACGCCGAGCCGGCGCAGCGAGGCGTCGCACGCCTGGCGTACGTACGCGGCGTCGCCCCGGATCGCGGTCGGCTCGCCGAGCTTGTTGGCGAAGCCGAACTTCGTGGCGATCACGGCGCGGTCGCGGCGGTCGGCGACGGCCCGCCCGACCAGCTCCTCGTTGTGCCCGGACCCGTAGAAGTCGGAGGTGTCCAGGAGGCTCACACCGAGGTCGAGCGCGCGGTGGATAGTCGCGATCGACTGCGCGTCGTCCGAAGCGCCGTATCCGTGGCTCATCCCCATGCAGCCCAGCCCTTGCGCGGAGACGGTCAGGGTGCCGAGCTGCCGGGTGGGAATGCTGGTCATGCGATTACCTCCTGAAGTGCCCCGTCCCCCGTGGGCGAGGACTGTGTCGGGCTCACGTCAGGGACGGTAGGAGTTGGAGCGCACTCCAAGTCAAACCCCTTGGCGGCAGCGGCAGTCAGGGCGCCCGGCCCACCGCTACGGCTTGCGCGCCTCGATCAGGAAGCGCGTGGAGTGGGCGACGAACGGCCCTTCCGCCTGGATCTTCTCGTGCAGCTCGCGCAGCCGGTCACGGTACTGCCCGACGGTGAAGCCGGGCACCATCCAGATCACCTTCCGCAGGAAGTAGACGACCGCGCCGATGTCGAAGAACTCCATCCGCAGCCGCTCGAACCGCAGGTCGGTGACGTCCAGCCCGGCGGCCTCGGCCGCCGCCCGCTCGTCGTCGGGATGCCGGGCCCGCCGGATCTCCGCGGGCTGCGGGCCGAGGAAGTACTCCACCATCTCGAAGACGCTCTCGTGCCCCACGTGCTGCGCGAAGTACGTGCCGCCGGGCCGCAGTACGCGCGCGATCTCCGCCCACCACACCGTCGCCGGATGCCGGCTGGTCACCAGGTCGAACGCGTCGTCGGCGAACGGCAGCGGCGGCTCGTCCGGGTCGGCGACGACCACCGCGCCGAGCTGGTGCAGCAGCCGGGTCGCCTTCGTGACGTTCGGCGGCCAGGACTCGGTGGCCACCATCACCGGCGGCAGCTTCGGCGCCGCGGCGAGCACCTCGCCGCCGCCGGTCTGGATGTCCAGCGCGGCCGACACCTCCGCCAGCCGCTCGCCCATCAGCCGCTGGTACCCCCAGGAGGGCCGCGCCTCGGTGGCCCGCCCGTCGAGCCACGAGAAGTCCCACCCCTCGACGGACACGGAATCGGCCTCGGCCACCAGCTCATCGAAATCACGCACCATACGGGCATCCTCACCCCGCCCGCGGCCGTCGGCAAACGATTTCCGAGGCGGCCGGTACCGGGCCCCGACGTGCGGTGCCGTGCGTCCGCTCCGAAGGCCATCGCCGGCAGGTCCCCCGGCCGGACCCTGTCGTGCGCGTCAGAGCTCATGGCGTCAGAGGTAGCACAGCGGTGGTGCGGAGGCCCGCAGGAAGATGATCAAAACGCTGCGGGCCCGCTGCTCCGGTCGACTGCCCGGCCGGTTCAACTGCCCGATCGGTTCGACTGCCCGGTCGGTTCGGCTGCCCGGCCGGTTCGTCTGCCCGGCCGGTTCGTCTGCCCGGTCAGTTGCCGACGTACGCCGCCAGATGTTCGCCGGTCAGGGTCGAGCGGGCGGCGATGAGGTCGGCGGGGGTGCCCTCGAAGACGACCTTGCCGCCGTCGTGGCCCGCGCCGGGGCCGAGGTCGATGATCCAGTCGGCGTGCGCCATCACGGCCTGATGGTGCTCGACCACGATGACCGACTTGCCGGAGTCGACGAGCCGGTCCAGCAGGCCGAGCAGCTGTTCCACGTCGGCGAGGTGCAGGCCCGCGGTCGGCTCGTCGAGGATGTAGACGCCGCCCTTCTCGCCCAGGTGCGTGGCCAGCTTCAGCCGCTGCCGCTCGCCGCCGGAGAGCGTGGTGAGCGGCTGGCCGAGGGTGAGGTAGCCGAGCCCGACGTCGCTCAGCCGCTCCAGGATCTTGTGCGCGGCCGGCACGCGCGCCTCGCCCACGGCGAAGAACTCCGCGGCCTCGGCCACCGGCATCGCGAGCACCTCGCTGATGTCGCGCCCGCCGAGGCGGTACTCCAGTACGGCCGCGTCGAAGCGCTTCCCGTCGCACTCCTCGCAGGTCGCGGAGACACCGGCCATGATCGCCAAGTCCGTGTAGACGACACCCGCGCCCTTGCACGTGGGGCAGGCGCCCTCCGAATTGGCGCTGAAGAGCGCCGGTTTCACGCCGTTGGCCTTGGCGAACGCCTTGCGGACCGGGTCGAGCAGACCGGTGTACGTCGCCGGGTTACTGCGCCGCGAGCCGCGGATCGCGCCCTGGTCGACCGACACCACGCCCTCCCCGGCCGCCCCCCGC
>NZ_NHSG01000406.1:0-30462 GCF_020024005.1 Streptomyces purpurogeneiscleroticus | reverse complement strand
ACCCACCTGACCCCCCTCCGCCTGGTCCTCCTCCACCCGATTCATTGGGTCCTGGCCTGTTGCCGATGGCCCGTTGGCGGGTGGCGCTGCAAGAACGGCTGCCGTTGTGGATCCAGCTGCGGTGCGGCACGGACCCGAAGGCGCTCGGCGCGCTCGCCGTCGTGCTGCTGCTCGCCGTGGCCTTCGCGGTGCACCATTTCTGGACCGCCCGGCCCCAGACCGTACGGGCGCCGACGGCACAGCACGCCTCGGCGGCCGCACCGGGCAGCGGCCCGACCGCGGCCGAGCGGGCGGGGCCGGCCGGACTCGCCGGTCCGAGCGGTGCCGCAGCCGGCGGAAGCATGGCAGGCGCAGCGGCCGGTGCGGTATCCGGCCCCGCGGACCGCAGGATTGTCGTGGACGTCGCGGGCAAGGTGCGCCGCCCCGGCATCCACCGCCTCCCTCCGGGCGCCCGCGTCGCCGATGCGCTGCGTGCCGCGGGCGGGGTGCTGCCCGGGACGAACACCCGCACGCTGAACCGCGCCCGCCTCCTGGCAGACGGCGAGCAGGTCGTCGTCGGCGCTCCGGCCGCCGCCCCTGCGGCACCCGGCGCTGCTGCCGCCGCTCCTGGTACGGCAGCGCCCGGCGGAGGGGCCTCGGGCGGCTCCCTTGCGGCCGGTGGCGCCCCGGCCGGTCCGGTCAGCCTGAACTCCGCCACTGCCGAGCAGCTCGACACCCTCCCCGGCGTCGGCCCCGTCCTCGCCCAGCACATCATCGACTTCCGCACCCAGCACGGCGGCTTCGCCTCGGTCGACCAGTTGCAAGAAGTCAACGGGATCGGTGACCGCCGATTCGCCGACCTGCGCCCTCTGGTGCAGCCATGACCACCCCATGGGCTCCGGCCTCTTCGTACGGCTCGGCCGTCGGGCAGCCGGCGAACGACGCCGAGGGAGAGCGGGCCGATGCACAGCCCACGCCGGTCGCCGCGCAGTCGCCGGCAGGGCCCGGTGACCCACAGGCCCAGCCTCCGCAGGGGGAGGGGCCGGCCGATCTGCGGTTGGTCGCGCCGGCGCTCGCCGCCTGGGGAGCCGCGGCGCTGGCTCTGGACGCCCCCGTCGGGCCGCTGTTCCTGCTCTGTGCCGCTGCCCTCGTGCTGGCCGGCCTCGCCGTCCTCCGGGCCGTACGCCGCCACGCGGCGGGGAGCCTCGTCGCGGCGGCCGCGGTGTTGCTCTGCGCGGTGGGCGGTGCGGTCTCGGCGGCGCTCCAGGGGGCGGATCTGCGGCGCGGCCCGGTGCCCCGGCTGGCGCAGCAGTACGCGCAGGCCACCGTCGAGTTGGAGGTGTCCGAGGACCCGCACCTCGCCCGGCAGCGGGTGCGCGGCGCGCAACGTATGCCGGCCGCCGTCGTGTTCGCCGCCGAGGTGCGCCGCATCACCGCACCGGACGGTACGGTGACCGCCCTCCGCACCCCCGTCCTGGTCATCGTTCCCCAGCACCGGCCTCAGCGGGACCGCACGTCCGGTGCGGGAGACGGGCAAGACGGGCGAGAGCACGCCCACTCGACCGCGCAAGCCCCCGGCAGTGCCGCCAACGCTTCCTGGCGGGCGCTGCTCCCTTCCACGCGCATCCGCGTCGAGGCACGGCTCGTGCCCCCGCTGCCGCCCACCGGCCGTGTGGCCGCCGTACTGCGCGTAGCGGCCGATGCGGCCGACTCGCCACCGCAGCGCATCGGCGGCCCCACGTCTCTCCAGCGGCTCGCGGGCTCCCTCCGGGAAGGGCTGCGCGAGGCGTCCGACGGCCTGCGGCCCGACGCACGCGCCCTGCTGCCCGGGCTCGTCGTCGGTGACACCTCCCGCCTGACGCCGGAGCTCGACGACGCCTTCCGGGCGACCGACCTGACGCATCTGCTCGCCGTCTCCGGCAGCAACCTCACCATCGTGCTGGTCCTGCTCATCGGCCCGCCGCACCTCGCCGTACGTGCCGAACGCCGGGGTCTCGCGCCTCGCCTGGGCCTGTCGCTGCGGACCACGGCGGTGATCGGCGGCGCGGTGGCGATCGCCTTCGTCGTCGTGTGCCGCCCCGACCCCAGCGTGCTGCGCGCCGCGGCCTGCGGGCTGATCACGCTGCTGGCCATCGGTTCGGGACGCCGCCGCACGCTGCTTCCCGCGCTCGCCGCCGCCGTGCTGCTGCTGGTCCTCTACGACCCCTGGCTGGCCAGGAGTTACGGCTTCCTGCTCTCCGTACTGGCCACCGGCGCGCTGCTCACTCTTGCTCCGCGCTGGAGCGCCGCCCTGCAGCGGCGGCGCGTTCCGCCCCGGCTCGCCGAGGTGATCGCCGCGGCCGCCGCAGCGCAGGCCGTGTGTGCGCCGGTCATCGCGGTGCTCGCCGCCCGCGTCGGCCTGGTGGCCATCCCCTGCAACCTGCTCGCGGAGCTGGCCGTGGCGCCCGCGACAGTGCTCGGGTTCGCGGCCCTGGCCACCGCGCCTCTCCTGCCGCCGCTCGCCACCGCGTTCGCCTGGTGCGGGGGATGGCCGGCCGAGTGGATCGCGACCATCGCGCGCACCGGAGCAGCGCTGCCCGGTGCCGAGTTCGGCTGGCCCGGTGGCTGGGCCGGGGGCTTCCTGCTGGCCGCGGCCATCGTCGCCCTGGTGCCGGTTGCCCGGGTCCTGCTGCGGTACCGCGGGTTGTGCGTCGTCTGTGCCCTGCTCCTGGTCGTGCTCGTCGTCCGGCCCGTGCCGCTGACCCGGATCGTCACCGGCTGGCCGCCGCCCGGCTGGCGGCTGGCCGTGTGCGACGTCGGCCAGGGAGACGGCCTCGTCGTGGCGACCGGCCCCGGCAGCGCGCTGGTCGTGGATACCGGGCCCGACCCGCGTGCCATGGACCGCTGCCTGCAGGAACTGGGCGTACGCCGCATCCCGCTCCTCGTCCTCACGCACTTTCACGCCGATCATGTGGACGGCCTTCCCGGCGCGCTCCGGGGCCGCAGCGTCGGCGCGCTGGAGACGACGACTCGCGAGGACCCGCCGGGCCAGGCGGCGTTCGTGCGCGAGGCGGCGACCGCACAGGAAGTACCGGTGGTCCGGGCCACACCGGGTGAGCGGCGCCGAACGGGTCCGGTGTCCTGGGAAGTCCTCTGGCCCTCGGCCGGCTTCATGCCCGAAGGGCCCAACAACGCCAGCGTCACTCTGCTCGTACGTACGGCAGGGCTCACCGTTCTTCTCCTCGGCGACCTCGAACCTCCCGCTCAGCAGGCGCTGTTGGCCGCCCGCCCCGGGCTGCGGGCGATCGACGTGCTCAAGGTCGCCCACCACGGCTCCGCCTATCAGGACCCGGCGCTCCTGCGTGCGCTGGCGCCGCGGCTCGCCCTGATCAGCGCGGGTGCGGGGAATCCGTACGGCCACCCCGCCCCCAGCACGGTCGCCGCGCTGCGCGTGCAGGGGGCGAGGGTGCTGCGCACGGACACCGATGGCGCGATCGCCGTGACGGGCAGCGCCACCACCGGCCTCGCGTCCGCCACCCGCAATGGCCGACGGCGGCGGGTGGCTGTCAGGGACGGCATACCGAGGCCGACAGGCTTCGGTCGTCGGCGCAGGGCACGTGTTTGTACATCCGCATGACGTTCTTCGCGGTGTCGGAGTTCAGGTAGGTCAGGAACTTCGCGGCGAGGGAGCCGTCGGCCGGATGCCCGTAGGAGTACAGGAACTCAACGGTCCAGAAGGGGTATTCATGTTGCTGTCCCCACTCGATGTCGGGCTCGTGTCCGTTCAGCCGGATGGCGATGACGTGCGGCCGCTTGGCCGCCGCGTAGGTCTCGGCGTAACCGACAGCGCCCTCCACGCGGTCGACCGTGTCCAGCAGCCCGGTGGTGCTGTTCACCTCGCAGCGGGTGACGCGGGCCCGCTCGTCCCGGTCCTTGCCGGTGCAGTCGTACGACGACACCACGCCCGGCTCCGAACGGCGCAGCACGGTCGTCTCGAAGGCCCGCCGGGTCCCGGAGCCGGCGTCGCGGCCGACGACGTGGATGGCGAGGTCGTTGCCGCCCACGTCACGCCAGTTGGTGTACGTGCCGTCGTAGATCTTCCGCACCTGGTCGAGGGTGAGGTTGTCGACACCGGTGCGCTCGTTGACGACCAGGCTGAGCAGGATGACGCCCACCCGCTCGCCCTGCAGCCGCCCGTAGATCGAGGGGGCGGGGACGTCGGACATGGCGAGGAACGACGGGCTGCCGGAGCGGGTGGCGCGCCCGGCCCGGTTCAGGTTGGTGAGACCGGAGAGGCTGCCGCTCCGGGCGACGTCGATCACGGCACCCGGGCAGCGCGCCTGATACTGACGGGCGATCTCCTGCATCGGGGGAGCGAACGCGGTGGACCCGTCGATGGTCAGCCGCCCGGTGGCGCACTCGGCACGGGCGGGCGGTGTCGGGGTACTGAGCAGCAGGCCGCCCAGCAGCCCGACCAGGACGATGAAGAGGCCGCCGAGGGCGAGGCTCGACTTGCGCGGGCCCCAGCGCTGGGTGTTCCGGCGGATCCGGCCGCCGCTGAGGAAGCCGCCGACGATCACCTCGCCGCCGGCTTGCGTCCGGCCGCGGCCCGCGGGGGCCTCGTCCGTGCCGGAGAGCAGTACCAGCAGCTTGAAGTGGTTGCGGGTGTTGAGCGGGACCTTCGGTATGTGCAGGCGGTTGCCGTTGTAGCGCAGGCCGGCGCCGGGCCGGGTCAGCATGCTGATCAGGTCGGTCGGGTTGGCGTCCGGTACCTCGACGCCGAGGACCGTACGGCCGGTGAACTCCACCGTCAGCGGTTCCTGGTAGTCCTGCCGGACGATGTCCTTGCTGCCGTCGTTCTCGATCCGCAGCAGGGCAAGCGTGGCGTCGGAGATCTCCTGTTCCTGTCTCAGGAGCCGCAACTGCACGAGGCTGTGGGCGTCCTGGGGGTTCATGCCGATCGGGGTGTCCATCTGGACGCGGTAGCCGATGCGCTTGCGGCCGGGCAGGAAGCGCTCCACTGCCCAGATCACGGCGGTGACCGCGAGTCCGGTCAGGGCCAGGACGGTCTCGGTTTCCGGCATGGCCACGGCAACCTCGCAGGGGAGATCGGGGAGGGGACGGCTGCGCTCTGTGGGGCTGAGGGCAAGTACGGTGATGCCCGCAATCTAGGGAGCCCTCGCCGCGGCCGAGCACGCTTCGGCAAGCCTTCACCAGAGGTTCAGCCGACAGCCGTCAGAGTCGGGAGAGCCGTCAGAGCCGGGAGAGTCCGGAGATCCCGAAGATCCCTGAGCCCCCACAGATCCCGGAAAACCCGGAGAACCCGGATCGGTAGACTCCAGATTATGAGGATGAGTGAAGGCGTCGAGTGGGGGCTGCACTGCTGCGTGACGCTGGCCTGGCTCGGGGACGAGCAGCCGGTGTCCACGGCGAGGCTGGCCGCCTCGTTCGACCTGCCGGCCGCGTACCTCAACAAGCGCCTCCAGGCGCTCGTACGGGCCGGGATCCTCAGCTCGACGCCGGGCGCCCGGGGTGGTTTCCGGCTCGCCCGGCCGCCGGAGGCGATCACGCTCATGGATGTGGTGGCCGCGATCGAGGGGCCGGAGGAGGCGTTCCGCTGTATGGAGATCCGGCAGCAGGGCGCGGGGGCCGAGCTGGAGGGGCGCGACCTCCGGCGGCCGTGCGGCATCGCCATGGCAATGCGCCGCGCCGAGCTGGCCTGGCGCCGCGAGCTGGCCGCGCAGACCCTCGCCGACATCCTCGCCGGGGCTCCGGCCACGGCGGCGGACCGTACTCGCCGCTGGTTCGCGACGGAAAGGACGGGGAGCTGATGGACACCGAGGGCGTCAGGGACGTCGAGGGCGTCAGGGACACCGGGGCCGCCGCCGAGACCGTGCGGAGCGACGGGGGCGGCGCTGGGGCCGGGGTCGCTGCCGGTGCTGAGGCCGTCGACGCCTACCTGCGACGGATCGGGGTGGAGCGGCCGGCCGCGCCCGATGCCGAGGCGTTGCGGGCGTTGCACCTCCAGCATCTGCGTACGGTCCCGTTCGAGAACCTCTCCATCCACCTCGGTGAGGAGATCGTCCTCACCGAGCAGGCGCTGCTGGACAAGGTCGTACGGGCCCGCCGTGGTGGGTTCTGCTACGAACTCAACGGCTCGTTCGCGTTCCTGCTGACCGCGCTCGGGTACGACGCCGAGCTGCTGTCCGGGCGGGTCTACGGGGAGGACGGGCGGCTTGGCATCCCGTACGACCACGCGGCCGTGCGGGTCCGTACGCCTGACGGGCCGCTGCTGGCCGATGTCGGGTTCGGGCGGCACAGCCACTACCCGCTGCGGCTGGACACGGCGGAGGAGCAGGCCGAGCCGGGCGGGTTCTTCCGGGTCGTGGAGACGGCCGAGGGCGATCTCGACGTACTGCGGGACGGGGCGCCGCAGTACCGGCTCGAACTGCGGCCGCGGGCGCTCGCCGACTTCGAGGCGGGCTGCTGGTGGCAGACCACGTCACCGAAGTCGCACTTCACGCAGTCGCTGGTCTGTTCGCGGCTCACCGATGACGGCGGCCGGATCACGCTCTCCGGCCGGACGCTCGTGATCACCGCGCCCGACGGGAGCCGGACGGAGCGCGAGATTCCCGAGGCGGAGGTACTCGCTGCCTACCGCACGCACTTCGGCATGACCCTCGACCGCGCCCCGACGTCACCGATACCGCCGATACTGCCGATACCGGCGACGGGGTCGGCGCAGGGCGGGACGCCCGGCTAGGGATCCCAGGGGTCAGGGGCGGGCCGGTTCCAGCCAGCCTTCGTACTCGGCGGCCAGGGTGTCCAGTGCGGTCGGGTCGCAGGTGGCTTCCGGGTCTTCCAGGACGACGAGCCACTGCGCGTCCTCGGCGTCGTCCTCGCCGGCCAGGGCGTCCCGTACGAGCTGCGGCTGCTGGGTCACGCCGTACTCCTCGGTCAGCACCTCGGCCACTTCCTCAGCGGCGTCCCGGTCGGGCAGCACCAGTACATGTCGAACATCGCTCACCCGGCCATTCTCCGACAGCGGTCGGGCAACGGTGGCGGCCGGTGTGTCAGTGGGGCGTGGGATGCTGTTCGCGATGGCCAGGAAGACAGCAAACGACGACCCCCTTGCGCCCCTCACGATCGCCGTGGGGCAGGAAGAGCTGCTGCTCGACCGTGCGGTGCAGCAGGTGGTGGCGGCGGCGCGGGCCGCCGACGCGGACACCGACGTGCGTGACCTCACCCCCGATCAGCTGCAGCCGGGCACATTGGCCGAGCTGACCAGCCCGTCGCTGTTCGCGGAGCGGAAGGTCGTGGTCGTGCGAAACGCCCAGGACCTGTCCGCCGACACGGTCAAGGACGTCAAGGCGTACCTCGGCGCGCCGGCCGAGGAGATCACGCTGGTGCTGCTGCACGCGGGCGGCGCGAAGGGCAAGGGGCTGCTGGACGCGGCGCGCAAGGTCGGGGCGCGCGAGGTTGCCTGCCCGAAGATGACCAAGCCGGCCGACCGGCTGTCGTTCGTGCGGGGGGAGTTCCGTACGGCGGGGCGGTCGGCGACGCCGGAGGCGTGCCAGGCGCTGGTGGACGCGATCGGCAGCGACCTGCGGGAGCTGGCGTCGGCGTGTGCGCAGCTCGCGGCGGATGTCGAGGGCACGATCGATGACGCGGTGGTCGCGCGGTACTACACCGGGCGCGCCGAGGCTTCCAGCTTCACGGTGGCCGACCGGGCGGTCGAGGGGCGCGCGGCCGAGGCGCTCGAGGCGCTGCGGTGGGCGGTCTCGACCGGGGTCGCGCCCGTCATGATCACGAGTGCGCTGGCGCAGGGCGTCCGCGCGATCGGCAAGCTCGCCTCGGCGCCGCGGGGGGCCCGGCCGGGCGATCTCGCGCGGGAGCTGGGGATGCCGCCGTGGAAGATCGACCGGGTACGACAGCAGATGCGGGGCTGGTCGGCGGACGGTGTGGCGGTGGCCCTGCGCGCGGTCGCCGAGGCGGACGCGGGGGTGAAGGGCGGCGGGGACGACCCGGAGTACGCGCTGGAGAAGGCGGTCGTGACGATCGCCAGGGCGGCGCGCTCCCGCCGCTGACCCTGCGGCCCGGGCCACCGAAAGCGTCGGCCGCCCAGCCCTCCCAGCCGCCCAGCCCGCCCAGCCGCTCAGCCCCGCATCCTCGCCAGTGTTTCCTTTGCGCTGGTGCGGAGCATGTCGGCGACCTCGGTGGAGTCGGGCCGGCCGGTGGTGTTGCTGCTGGAGTAGCTGGACCAGGTGGTCTCGTACGTGAGCCAGCCGTCGCGGATGCCGAGGACCACGTACGAGCCCTTGCTGTCGGCGGTTTCCTCGCGGGTCACCAGGTATGCCTCGTCACCGATGCCCCGTACGGGCTCGACCTTGTAGTCGGTCGAGGACTGTTCCTGTTCGTACGAGCGGTACCGCGCCGCGAACTCCGGTGCCGGGTCGGTCTTCTTGTGCAGGAACGCCTTGGAGTAGACGAGGGTGGAGGAGTAGTCGTTGTCGCCCGCGTCCTCCGATACGAGGTCGGCGTTGCACCACATGGAGTCCAGCGCGGGGTCCTGGTGGCCACTGGGCTCGGGGTTCTCGCCGGCGCTGTCCGAGGTGCTGCTGTCCTCCATCTTGAAGCGCGCGTCCTCGAACGGCGTCCACGAGACCGACCGGCAGAGGTCGGACTGGTAGCGGTAGCCGCGCAGGTCGGGGCTGGGTTCGCCGCTGAGGCCGCCGGTCACGGCGAGCACGCCGGCCCAGACGGCCGAGGCGACCACGGCGCCGCCGACGGCCCACAGCCAGGAGGGCATGCCCTTGCCGCCACGGGTCCCGCCGGAGCCGCCCGGACCGCCGCCGTAGCCGGCGCCCGGTACGGCCGCCGGGTAGCCGTATCCGGCCGGTGGCGCCCCGTACGGGTGCTGCTGGGGCACCTGACCGTACGGATTCCCTGCCTGCGGCCCCGCCGGAGGCGGAGGCGGTGGTCCCTGAGGAGGCTGGTGCGGTTGCTGGGCGTACGGATTGGGCTGTTCCCCCGAGTTGGACATGAGCGGCAGCGTAGCCGACGGGAATCGGCCACGGCTGTCGCGTCCAAGGGAGCCAAAACGTCGCCCTCCCCAGGGCCCAAGGCCCCAAGGCTCCAACGCCCCACAAGCCGAGGACGCCGCTCCGTACAAGCCGATCCGTACAAGCCGAAAACCCGTGAGCAAGCCGAAGACCCCGCCCCGCCCTGGGGAAGGGCGGGGACGGGGTCCTCGGGATCAAGCTGGGTGCGCCGCACCCGCGTGGCGAACGCAGGCCGCGTGCGGCGCGGGGGCCGGGGAGGAGCGGAGAGAGGGGCCGCTGGGTCCTCACCGGCGATGAAGCGTGTTGGCTGCCGTACAGGTCGTAACCCGTGACGGCGGCCGCGAGGCTTTCATGGAGGTCCCGGTCGCGAGGTCTCGATCATGAGGTCCCGGTCGCGAGGTCTCCGCGGAACGTCGGAAGGTCAGCCCTTGAGGGACGCGACCTTCTTCGCCAGCGCCGACTTCTTGTTGGCGGCGGCGTTCTTGTGGATGACGCCCTTGCTGACGGCCTTGTCGAGCTTCTTGGCCGCCTCGGCCTGGGCGGTGGCGGCCTTCTGCAGGTCACCGGCCTCCACGGCCTCGCGGGTGCGACGGATCGCGGTCTTCAGAGTCGACTTGACAGCCTTGTTGCGCTGACGAGCCTTCTCGTTGGTCTTGATCCGCTTCATCTGGGACTTGATGTTCGCCACGAAAGAGCCTTTTCAGGTTCGTTGGATTCCGGGGGGCCGAGCCGCAGCTCGTCCGTCCCGGGCTTTCTGCGTGTCGCGTACACGAGAGCGCACGAAACACAGTGGACCAGGCTACCAGCAGGGGGAACGGCCACCCAAAACCGGACCGCGGCCGCCGCTGCACGGTGCCTGCGGCCGGGAGCTCCGGGCCGCGCCCCGGCCCCTCCCGTACCGGCCGAGCTCGCGGCTCCGCGCCGTGCCTCCGCCCCTCCCGTACGGACCGGACCCGCGGCTCATGGGACGATGGGGAGGACGAATACCCCAGTCCCGTCTACCCGCGTTCTCTGAATGGACCTCTGCGTGCCCGCGACCCCTACGAACGTGCCGGAGCCGAGCCGTACCGACCCGGCTCTCCTCCGTAACTTTTGCATCATCGCGCACATCGACCACGGCAAGTCGACGCTTGCCGACCGGATGCTCCAGCTGACGGGAGTCGTGGAGCAGAGGCAGATGCGCGCGCAGTACCTCGACCGCATGGACATCGAGCGCGAGCGGGGCATCACGATCAAGTCGCAGGCGGTCCGCCTGCCCTGGGCCCGTACGGACGAGGAGGGTGGGCCGACCCACATCCTCAACATGATCGACACCCCCGGGCACGTCGACTTCACGTACGAGGTCTCGCGCTCGCTCGCCGCGTGTGAAGGCTGCATCCTGCTCGTCGACGCCGCTCAGGGCATCGAGGCGCAGACCCTCGCCAACCTGTACCTGGCGATGGAGCACGACCTCCAGATCATCCCGGTGCTCAACAAGATCGACCTGCCGGCCGCGCAGCCCGAGAAGTTCGCGGCGGAGCTGGCGAACCTCGTGGGCTGCGAGCCCGAGGACGTCCTGAAGGTCTCCGCGAAGACCGGCGTGGGCGTGGACGAGCTGCTGGACAAGGTCGTGCGGGACGTGCCGCCGCCGGTCGGCGTGAAGGACGCGCCGGCCCGCGCGATGATCTTCGACTCGGTGTACGACGCGTACCGCGGTGTCGTCACGTATGTGAAGGTCGTCGACGGCACGCTCGGCAAGCGCGAGCGCATCAGGATGATGTCCACCGGCGCCGCGCACGAGCTGCTGGAGATCGGGACGAACTCGCCGGAGATGACCCCGGCCGACGGTCTGTCCGTCGGTGAGGTGGGTTACCTCATCACCGGTGTGAAGGACGTCCGCCAGTCCAAGGTCGGCGACACGATCACCCAGCTCAACAAGGGTGCGCAGGAGGCGCTGGGCGGGTACAAGGACCCGAAGCCCATGGTGTTCTCCGGTCTGTACCCGCTGGACGGCTCGGACTACCCGGAGCTGCGCGAGGCGCTGGACAAGCTGCAGCTGAACGACGCGGCGCTGGTGTACGAGCCGGAGACCTCGGCCGCGCTGGGCTTCGGTTTCCGTGTGGGCTTTCTCGGCCTGCTGCACCTGGAGGTCATCCGGGAGCGGCTGGAGCGCGAATTCGGGCTGGACCTGATCGCCACCGCGCCGAACGTGATCTACGGCGTGACCATGGAGGACGGCACCGAGCACGAGGTGACCAACCCCAGCGAGTTCCCCACCGGCAAGATCGCCGAGGTGCGCGAGCCGGTCGTGCGGGCCACGATCCTCACGCCGAGCGACTTCATCGGCGCGGTCATGGAGCTGTGCCAGAACCGCCGCGGCAATCTCCTCGGCATGGACTACCTCTCCGAGGACCGGGTGGAGATCCGGTACACCCTCCCGCTCGCCGAGGTCGTCTTCGACTTCTTCGACCAGCTGAAGTCCAAGACCCGCGGTTACGCGTCGCTGGACTACGAGCCCACCGGCGAGCAGATCGCCGACCTGGTCAAGGTCGACATCCTGCTGCACGGCGACCAGGTCGACGCGTTCTCCGCGATCTGCCACAAGGACAAGGCGTACGCGTACGGTGTCCGGCTCGTCGCCAAGCTGCGCGAGCTGATCCCGCGGCAGGCGTTCGAGGTGCCGGTCCAGGCGGCCATCGGCAGCCGGGTGATCGCCCGCGAGACCATCCGCGCCATCCGCAAGGACGTCCTCGCCAAGTGCTACGGCGGTGACATCTCCCGTAAGCGGAAGCTGCTGGAGAAGCAGAAGGAAGGCAAGAAGCGGATGAAGATGGTGGGTAGTGTGGAGGTTCCGCAAGAAGCCTTCATCGCGGTCCTGTCCTCGGACTCCGATGGTGACTCCAAGAGCAAGAAGTAACGCCGGACGGTGACCGCCGCGAGGCGGCGGCGCGCCGTCGGGCGACGTGAGGCGCCCGTTCCCAGCCGGGGACGGGCGCCTTTCGCGTACCGCGCGGGTCGCCGCCGTACCGCGGTTCGGGCGCCCCGCGCAGGGGAAGACGGGCTTCTGAGGGCGATGCGCGGACGCGCAGCGGAGCCGCGCGTACACCGATCGGTCACAAGGTGAATGAGTGTGCTGCAGGCCCTTACATGGGAGCGCAGGGCGCTCTAGTCTGATCCCTGCTCGAAGGTTACTCGCGAGTCACCAGCAATGAAGCGGGCCCCGGAGGAACACGTGACGGACAGCCAGTCGTTGATCGAGAACCGGCCACCTTCCGTGGCGACGCTCTTCCTGGAGCGGGTTGCGGCCACCCCTGAGGGGGAGGCGTACCGGTATCCCGTACCGCCTGCCTCGGGCCAGGGTCCGGACGACTGGAAGTCGCTGACCTGGGCCGAGGCCGCACAGCGGGTGTACGCCACCGCCGCGGGCCTGATCGAGCTGGGCGTGGCCCCCGAGGAGCGGGTGGCGCTTGCCTCCAGTACGCGGGTGGAGTGGATCCTCACCGACCTCGGCGTGCTGTGCTCGGGCGCGGCCACCACGACGGTGTACCCCAGCACGAACGCGGACGAGACGGCGTACATCCTCGCCGACTCCGGCAGCCGCATCATGATCGCCGAGGACGCCGCGCAGCTGGCCAAGGCGCGCGAGTGCCGCGCCGACCTGCCGGACCTCGCGCACGTCATCGTCATCGAGGAGGCGGACGCCGTACCGGCCGAGGGCGACCCCGAGGACTGGGTGCTCTCGCTCGCCGAGCTGGAGAAGCGCGGCGCCGCGTACCTGGAGAAGCACCCCAGCTGTGTGAAGGAGCGGGTCGCGGCCCTCCGCGCCGACCAGCTGGCCACGCTGATCTACACCTCCGGCACCACGGGCCGGCCCAAGGGCGTACGGCTGCCGCACGACTGCTGGGCGTACATGGCCCGCGCGATCCAGGCCACCGGGCTGGTGAACGAGGACGACGTGCAGTACCTCTGGCTGCCGCTGGCACATGTCTTCGGCAAGGTGCTCACCGCCGGCCAGATCGCCCAGGGCCACGTCATCGCCGTGGACGGCCGGGTCGACAAGATCATCGAGAATCTGCCGGTCGTGCGGCCGACGTACATGGCCGCCGTACCGCGGATCTTCGAGAAGGTCTACAACGGCGTCGCCGCCAAGGCCCGTGCGGGCGGCGCGGCGAAGTACAAGATCTTCCAGTGGGCGGCCGGGGTGGCGCGCGAGTACGCCAAGGTCTCCCAGGACAACTTCCGGCGGACCGGGACGGCCTCGGTGCCGTTCGGGCTGGCCACCAAGCACAAGGTCGCCGACGCGCTGGTGTACGCCAAGCTGCGCGAGGCGTTCGGCGGGCGGCTGCGCGCCGCGGTCTCCGGCTCGGCGGCGCTCGCCCCCGACATCGGGTACTTCTTCGCCGGCGCCGGCATCCACATCCTGGAGGGCTACGGCCTGACCGAGTCCAGCGCGGCCAGCTTCGTGAACCCGGGGGAGGCGTACCGCACCGGCACGGTCGGCAAGCCGCTGCCCGGTACCGAGGTCCGGATCGCCGAGGACGGCGAGATCCTGCTGCGCGGCCCCGGCATCATGCAGGGGTACCACGGGCTGCCGGAGAAGACGGCCGAGGTGCTGGAGTCCGACGGCTGGTTCCACACCGGCGACATCGGCGAGCTGTCCTCGGACGGCTATCTGCGGATCACCGACCGCAAGAAGGACCTGATCAAGACCTCGGGCGGCAAGTACATCGCGCCCGCCGAGGTCGAGGGCCAGTTCAAGGCGGTCTGCCCGTTCGTCTCCAACGTCCTCGTGCACGGCGCCAACCGGAACTTCTGCACGGCGCTGATCGCGCTGGACGAGCCGACCATCCTGACCTGGGCCAAGGAGCACGGCCTGGCGGGCAAGGACTACGCCGCGGTGGTCGCCACCGAGCAGGTCCGCGCGCTGATCGACGGCTACGTCGAGCGGGTCAACGAGGGGCTGCAGCGCTGGCAGCAGATCCGCAAGTTCCGCATTCTGCCCCGTGACCTGGACATCGAGCACGGTGAGGTCACGCCCAGCCTCAAGGTCAAGCGCCCGGTCGTCGAGCGGACCTTCAAGGACCTGCTGGACGACATGTACGCGGGGGCCCGCGAGTCCTGACGCGGCCGCCGGGTCCGTACGGAGGACGTACGGACCCGGGGCCCGGCGGGCTGTCAGAAGCGGCCGTGGCGGAGCGCCCGTACGGTCTCCTCCAGCGCGGCCATCCTGGCGCGCAGTTCGCCGGCCTCGACCTGGTCGCCGGCCGCCAGTGTCTGCTCCATGAGGGCGATGCGGTCCGCCAGCTCGTCGAGGCGGTCCCGGTCCTGCTGCCGCAGCCGGCGCAACTGCCGGTTCTTCTGGTGCAGTTCCAGGAAGACCTTGACCTTGGCGCGCAGTACCCAGGGGTCGAAGGGCTTGGTGAGATAGTCCGCGGCGCCCGTGGAGTAGCCGCGGAAGGCATAGCCGGAGTCGGCGTCCGTGCCGGTCAGGAAGATGATCGGGATGTGTTTCGCCTGGTCCAGCCGTTTGATGTTGCTCGCGGTCTCGAAGCCGTCCATGCCGGGCATCAGGATGTCCAGCAGGACCACCGCGAACTCCTGGCGGAGCAGCGCCTTCATCGCTTCCTCGCCCGACCGTGCGCGGACGAGCGGTTCACCGAGTGAGCGCAGGACGGCTTCCAGCGCGGCGAGGTTCTCCTCCATGTCGTCGACGAGGAGGATGCCCGCCCGGTCGTCGCGGTCGGTGCTGGTGACGTGGATCATGAGTGGCCTCTGAAACGGGAGTGCCCCTACGAATTGCCGGCCCGGCCGGTCTCGTCGTGGTCTGCGTCTGCTGCGTGTCCATGGCTGGTCGGGGTGCCGCCGTCAGGGGCAGAGGCGGGGGCGCGGTACTTGGAGAGCAGATCGACCGCGACGTTCAGCAGCCGGTCCACGTCCAGTGGTTTGGGAAGGTACTCGTTGGCGCCGGTCTCCAGGGATTTTTCGCGGTCGCCCGGCATGGCCTTGGCCGTCAGGATGACGACCGGCAGATCGGCGTACCGGGGGGTGCGGCGGATGGTGCGGATCGTTTCGTACCCGTCCATCTCCGGCATCATGATGTCCATCAGGACGAAGTCGATGCCCGGGTTCTTGCCGAGCATCTCGATGGCCTCCCGGCCGTGCTCGGCGTAGATGACCCGCATACCGACCCGGCTGAGGACGTTCGTCAGCGCGAAGGCGTTGCGGATGTCGTCGTCGACGACCAGCGCCTGGGCGCCCGAGAGCAGTTCACCGGTGGCGCCCTTGGCCCACTGCTCCACATTGGACACGGCGGGCCAGGCGGCCTCCTCCGGAGAGGCGGCGGGCGCGGGGACCGTCGACCGGGCGGTCTCCTCCGAAGGGGTGGCGGGGGCCGCGTCCTCGTCGGTTTCCGCGTCGTCGCCGTCGGGCGGCTGCTCGACGGGCTCCGCCGTACTGTGGCAGCTGACGGGGATGCGGAAGGCGAAGGTGGAGCCGGCGCCGGGCTCGCTCTGTGCGGTGAGTGCACCGCCGAGCAGCCCCGCGATCTCCCGGCTGATGGACAGGCCGAGGCCCGTACCGCCGTACTTCCGGTTGGTTGTGCCGTCCGCCTGCTGGAATGCCTCGAAGATGACCGGCAGTTTCTCGGCCGCGATGCCGATGCCGGTGTCGGTGACGGTGAAGGTGACGGTCTCCTCGTCCTCCCGGTCCACCCGTAGGTCGATCTTGCCCTTGGAGGTGAATTTCAGGGCGTTGGAGAGGAGGTTCCGCAGCACCTGCTTGATCCGCTTCTCGTCGCTGTACAGGTCCTTGGGCACCGTGTCGGTCACCGAGACCTCGAAGGCCAGGCCGCGGTCCAGGGTCAGCGGGCGGAAGGTGTCGTGGACGTAGTTCAGCAGCTTGATCAGCGGTACCCGGGAGGGAAAGACATCCATCCGGCCGGCTTCGATCTTGGACAGGTCGAGGATGTCGTTGATCAGCTGGAGGAGCTCGGAGCCGGAGCGGTGGATCATCGCCGCGCTCTCCACCTCGTGCCGGCTGAGGTGGCCGTGCTCGTTGTCGATGAGCATCTGGGCCAGGATCAGCAGGGAGTTCAGGGGATTGCGCAGCTCGTGCGACATGTTCGCCAGGAACTCCGTCTTGTACCGCGAGGAGCTGGCCAGCAGCGCGGCCTTCTCCTCCAGCGCGGCGTTGGAGCGCTGCAGCTCGGCCTGGCGGCGCTGCAGCTCGCCCGTGCGCTCCTGGAGCTGGCCGGCCAGCCGCTGGGACTCGCTGAGCAGCGACTCCGTACGGGAGTTGGCGACGATGGTGTTGATGGCGACGCCGATGGTGTTCACGAACTGGTCGAAGAAGGCGAGGTGGACGTCGGAGAAGCGGGAGAAGGACGCCAGCTCGATCACGCCGAGGATCCGGTCCTCGAAGAGCACGGGGATGATCACGACGGTGTTCGGGGCCGCCTCGCCGAGCCCGGAGTCGACCTTGATGTAGTCGGACGGCACCTCCTCCACGAGGATGCGCTTCTTCTCGATGGCCGACTGGCGGACCAGGCCGTGGCCGTGCGAGCCGGGAGTGTCGATGCTGGCGTCGTGCGCGGAGCCGTATCCCGCGATGAAGTCCAGGCGCAGCTCGTCGGTCTCGGCACTGGCCAGGAAGAACGCGCCGTACTGCGCGTTCACCAGCGGCGTCAGCTCGCGCAGGATCAGGTCGGCGACCTCGACCAGATCGCGGTGGCCCTGCATCAGGCCCGCCAGCCGGGCGAGGTTGGCGTCCAGCCAGTCCTTGGCGCGGGTGGTCTCGCGGAGGTTGGAGACCATCATGTTGATGTTGTTCTTCAGCTCGTCGACCTCGCCGCGGGCCTCGACCGTGACATTGCGCGTCATGTCGCCGGAGGCCACCGCGCTGGTCACCTCGGCGATCGCCCGGACCTGCGTGGTGAGGTTCGACGCGAGCTCGTTCACGCTGGTCGTCAGGGACTTCCAGGTGCCGTAGACGCCCTCGACACGTGCCTGGCCGCCCAGCTGGCCCTCGCTGCCGACCTCGCGGGCCACCCGGGTCACCTCGGAGGCGAACGAGGACAGCGTGTCCACCATGGTGTTCAGGGTGGTCTTCAGCTCCAGGATCTCGCCGCGCGCGTCCACGTCGATCTTCTGCGACAGGTCGCCCTGGGCGACGGCGGTGGCGACGAGGGCGATGTTGCGTACCTGCGTCGTGAGGTTCGACGCCATGAAGTTGACGTTGTCGGTGAGGTCCTTCCAGACCCCGGACGCGCCGCGCACCTGGGCCCGGCCGCCGAGGTCGCCCTCCGTACCGACCTCACGGGCCACCCGGGTCACCTCGTCGGCGAACGCCCGCAGCTGGTCGACCATGCCGTTGACGGTCTCCTTGACCTCCAGGATCTCGCCGCGCGCGTCCACCGAGATCTTCTTGGACAGGTCGCCGTCGGCGACCGCGGTGGTGACCTGGGCGATGTTGCGCACCTGTGAGGTGAGGTTGGAGGCCATGAAGTTGACGTTGTCGGTGAGGTCCTTCCAGACCCCGGAGACGCCGCGGACCTGGGCCTGGCCGCCGAGGTTGCCTTCCGTACCGACTTCCCTGGCGACCCGGGTGACCTCGTCGGCGAAGGCGGAGAGCTGGTCGACCATCGTGTTGATCGTCGTCTTCAGCTCCAGGACCTCGCCCTTGGCCTCGACCGTGATCTTCCTGCCGAGGTCGCCCTCCTTCACCGCGGTCGCCACGAGGGCGATGTTGCGCACCTGCGTGGTGAGGTTGTCCGCCATGAAGTTGACGCTGTCGGTGAGGTCCTTCCACATCCCCGACACCCCGCGCACCTGCGCGCGGCCGCCCAGCCGCCCGTCCGTACCGACTTCCCGCGCGACCCGGGTCACCTCGTCGGCGAACGCGGAGAGCTGGTCGACCATCGTGTTCACGGTCTCCTTCAGCTCCAGGATCTCGCCGCGCGCGTCGACCGTGATCTTCTGGCTGAGGTCACCGTTGGCCACCGCGGTGGTGACCTGGGCGATGTTGCGTACCTGTGAGGTGAGATTGGAGGCCATGAAGTTGACGTTGTCGGTGAGGTCCTTCCAGACCCCGGAGACGCCCGGCACCTGGGCCCGGCCGCCGAGCCGGCCCTCCGTACCGACCTCCCTGGCGACCCGCGTCACCTCGTCGGCGAAGGCCGAGAGCTGGTCCACCATCGTGTTGACCGTCAGCTTCAGCTCCAGCAGCTCGCCGGTCGCCTCCACCGTCACCTGACGCGTCAGATCGCCGCGCGCCACCGCCGTCGTCACCGCCGCGATGTCCCGCACCTGCGCGGTCAGCCGGGCGGCCATCGTATTGACCGCCTCCGTCACATCCCGCCAACTCCCGGACAGACCGGCGACCTTGGCCCGGCCGCCGAGCCGCCCTTCGTTGCCCGACTCGCGGGCCACCCGTGTGACCTCGCCGGTGAACAGCGACAGCTGGTCGACCATCGAGTTCACCGCGCGGCCCAGCCCGCAGCGGTCGCCGCGCAGCCTGCGGTGCCCGTCGTGCAGCTCCACGCGCTGGGTCAGGTCGCCGCCCGCCACCGCGTTCAGCACCTGCGTCGCCTGGGCGGCCGGGACCACCAGCGCCTCGATGATGTCGTTGGTCGCGAGCACCGAGGAAGCCCACGTGCCCGAGCCGGGACTGGCTGCCATCCGCTCGTCCAGGCGGCCCTGCCGGATCAGCTCGGAGCGCAGCCGCACCAGCTCGTCGGCGTGGTGCTTCGCCCGCAGGACGATGTCGTTGAAGGCCCCGTGCAGATCGGCGAGGATGCCGTCGTACGCCACGGGGAGCCTTGTGCGGAAGTCACCGGAGGACATCGACGCGAGTGCGGTGAGCAGCGGCTTGAGATCAGCCGCCCGCACCCAGTCGGTCCCCGTCTCCCGCGTGTCGCGGGGCGCTGCGGAATCCACCGACATAGTGACCCACTTCAGTAACTCGGCGCGAATGGGTGAGCTCAGTCTGTCACTCTGGCGATGGCGCATTCGGCGCGATTGCGGAACTGCTCGGGAGTGCTCAATGAGGACGACAACTCCGTCGGAAACCGACGTGGTGCGCAGGCGGGCCACGGCCCGGCCCGGCGCCGTCCCCGCCCAGGAAAGCGGTCCGCCCGCCGACGGCCCCTCCGCCGAGGGAACACAACCCGCCGACGGTGCATACGGAACCGACGGTTTCCGCGCCGTCGGACTGCCCGGTGCCCCCATCGCCGCCGGCGCCGCCCGGCAGTTCGTCCGCACGACGCTCGCCGACTGGATCACCCGCGGGCTGCCCGGCACCGAGTACCTCACCGCGCGCGTCACCGACGAGGCCGAACTGCTCGTCAGCGAGCTGGTCACCAACGCCGTCGTGCACGCCGGCACCGCCGTCGAGCTGCTGTGCCGGCTGGACGAGGACGGCCCGCAGACCGCCGTGACCGTGGAGGTCTCCGACCACCACCCGACCCGCCCGGTGCGCGGCCGCCACGACGCCGTGACGGCCGAGGGCGCGGGCCGTGGCCTGCAACTGGTCGGCGCGCTCGCCGACTCCTGGGGCATCACGTACCGGCGCACCGTGAAGACCGTGTGGTTCCGGGTGACCGCGGACGCGCCGGAGGCGGTGTACGGACCGCCGGTGGAGATCTTCCACGCGGACCGCAGCACGCCGGGCGGGCCGCCGGCCACCGAGCTGATGCCGCCGGGGCCGCAGCGGGCCGCGCTGCGCCGCTGCGAGGTGGAGCGGCTCCACCACGGCGCGCTGTCCTTCCTCGCCGAGGCGTCCGACCTGCTCAGCGGGCAGCTGGACGCGGACCAGGTGGCCGCGCTGGTCGCGCAGCTGATCGTGCCGCGGATGGCCGACTGGTGCGCGGTGTGGCTGGACGACGGCGGGGAGTTCGGCGCGCCCCGGCTGGCCCGCGTCTGGCACGCCACGGAGTCCCGCATCGACGGGCTGCGCGAGCTGCTGGAGAAGGACCCGCCGGTACTGACCGGACGCGGCGGCGACGGCCACCCCACCGGCGCGGGCCCCTGGCCGTGGCCCGGCGAGCCCAGTGGGTTCGGCCCCGGCGGCGCGGCGCTGGCCTGCCCGCTGATCTCCGGCGTGCGCCGGCACGGCACGATCCTGATAGGCCGGGCCGGACTGCTCCGCTTCCCCGACGAGGTCGTCTCGCTCATCGAGGACCTGGCGGGGAGGGTGGCCCGGGCCATCGCCACCGCGGACGCCTACAGCCGTCAGGAACGCATCAGCCGGGTGCTGCAGCGCCGGCTGCTGCCCGGCCGCCGCCCCGACGTGCCGGGCGTGGCCTCCGCCGTGGTGTACGAGCCGCGCGAGGGCGCCTGGGCGGGCGGCGACTTCTGGGACCTCTTCCAGGCGGGCGAGGGCCGCTGGTGCTTCATGCTCGGCGACGTCTGCGGCAGCGGCCCGGAGGCGGCGGCCGTCACCGGCCTGGCCCGCCCGGTGCTGCGGCTGCTGGCCCGCGAGGGGTACGGCGTCCGCGACGTACTGGACCGGCTGAACCGCACGGTCGCGCGGGAGGCCGCCGACTCCGTCGCCGCGGTGGCCGCTGCGGTGGTCGAGGCCGGCTCCGAGGCGGAGTTGCAGCCCGGCTACCGGGAGGAGAGCGAGCAGGCCCGCTTCCTCTCCCTCCTGTACGGGGAGATCGTCCCGTACGCGGACGGCTCCGGCGGCGCCCGCTGCACGCTGGCCAGCGCCGGGCACCCGCTGCCGCTGGTGCTCGGCACGGACGGCACGGTGCGGGCGGTCGCCGCGCCCCAGATGCTGCTCGGCGTCATGGAGGAGACCGAGTACGAGAGCGAGTCCTTCGACCTCGCGCCCGGCGAGACGCTGCTGTGCGTGACCGACGGCGTGACCGAGCGCCGCTCGGGCGACCGGCTCTTCGACGACGAGGACGGCCTCGCGCACGCCTTCGCCGAGTGCGCGGGGCTGGGCGCCGAGGGCGTCGCCGAGCACCTGAGGGGCCGCGTGCACGCCTTCGGGGCGACGCCGCCGGACGACGACCTGGCGCTGCTGGTGCTGCAGGCGGTACTGGGCCCGTAGCCGGGCGGCGGAAGGGATCACTCCCCGCGTGCCGGACAATGGCGGTATGCCTTCTGCACTCCCCGACGGTGAGCCCATGCCCGAGGACGGGGCGCTGCCCGCCTCCGCCCTGGACGGAGCGGGCGAGCGGCCCCTCGGGTTCTACCTGCACGTGCCGTACTGCGCGACGCGCTGCGGGTACTGCGACTTCAACACCTACACCGCCACCGAGCTGCGCGGCTCCGGCGGGGTGCTCGCCTCCCGCGAGAACTACGCCGACACCCTCGTCGAGGAGATCCGGCTCGCCCGCAAGGTCATGGGCGACGACCCGCGCCGCGTCGAGACGGTCTTCGTGGGCGGCGGCACGCCCACGCTGCTGCCCGCCGCCGACCTCTCCCGCATGCTCGCGGCCATCCGCGACGAATTCGGCTTCACACCGGACGCGGAGATCACCACGGAGGCGAACCCGGAGTCCGTCGACCCGCGCTACCTCTCCGAGCTGCGCTCCGGCGGCTTCAACCGCGTCTCCTTCGGCATGCAGAGCGCCCGGCAGCACGTGCTGAAGATCCTCGACCGTACGCACACCCCCGGGCGCCCCGAGGCATGCGTCGCCGAGGCCCGCGCCGCCGGCTTCGACCACGTCAACCTCGACCTGATCTACGGCACGCCCGGCGAGACCGACGACGACTGGCGCGCCTCCCTGGACGCGGCGGTCGGCGCGGGCCCCGACCACGTCTCCGCGTACGCGCTGATCGTCGAGGAGGGCACCCAGCTCGCCCGCCGCATCCGCCGCGGCGAGGTCCCGATGACCGACGACGACGAGCACGCCGACCGCTACCTCATCGCCGAGGACACCCTCACCGCCGCGGGCTTCACCTGGTACGAGGTCTCCAACTGGGCCACCACGGAGGCGGCCCGCTGCCGCCACAACGAGCTGTACTGGACCGGCGCCGACTGGTGGGGCGCGGGCCCCGGCGCCCACAGCCACATCGGCGGCGTCCGCTGGTGGAACGCGAAGCACCCGGGCGCGTACGCACAGGCCCTGACCGACGGCCGCTCCCCGGGCGCGGGCCGCGAACTCCTCTCCGAGGAGGACCGCCGCGTCGAACGCATCCTCCTGGAGCTGCGACTGGCGGCGGGCTGCCCGCTGGACCTGCTGCGCCCGGCCGGGCTGGCGGCGGCCGAGAAGGCACTCGCGGACGGCCTGCTGGACCCCGGACCGTACGAGTCCGGGCGGGCGGTCCTGACGCTGCGCGGCCGCTTGCTCGCCGACGCCGTGGTGCGCGACCTGGTCGATTAGGCGGGCGGTGCCGTAACGAAATCGATCAGTTCCTCCACCCGCCCCAGCAGCGCCGGCTCCAGGTCCTTGTACGAGTGGACCGAGCCGAGGATGCGCTGCCACGCGGCGCCCGTGTTCTCCGGCCAGCGCAGGGCCCGGCAGATGCCGGTCTTCCAGTCCTGGCCGTGGGGGACGGACGGCCACGCGGGGATGCCCACCGACGACGGCTTCACGGCCTCCCAGATGTCGATGTAGGGGTGGCCGACGATCAGGACGTTCGCGTCCGTGACCGAGGCCGCGATGCGGGACTCCTTGGAGCCGGGCACCAGGTGGTCGACGAGGACGCCGAGGCGGGCGTCGGGGCCGGGGGAGAAGGAGCGGACGATCGCGGGGAGGTCGTCGATGCCTTCGAGGTACTCGACGACGACGCCTTCGATGCGCAGGTCGTCGCCCCAGACGCGTTCGACCAGCTCGGCGTCGTGGCGGCCCTCCACGTAGATGCGCCCGGCGCGGGCGACGCGGGCGCGGGCGCCGGGGACGGCGAGGGAGCCGGAGGCGGTACGGCGCGGGCCCTGGGGGTGGGCGGACGCGGCGGAGGGGCGTACGAGGGTGACGACCTTGCCTTCGAGCAGGAAGCCGCGGGGCGTCATCGGGAAGACACGCTGCTTGCCGAAGCGGTCCTCCAGGGTGACGGTCGGGCCCTCGGCGGTCTTCTCGCAGCGGATCACGGCACCGCAGTAACCCGTGGTGACCTCCTCGACAACGAGGTCCGGCTCGGCGGGGACCTCGGGCGCGGGGCGCTGCTTCTTCCAAGGAGGGGTGAGGTCGGGCCCGTACTGTCTGCTGCGCATTCGACAGACGATATGCGGGGAGCGGGGCGCCCGTGGGGGCTATTCGGGCGACACGCCGAAGCGGCGGGCCAGCTCGTCGCGCTGGGTGCGGACGAAGCGGGCATCCACGACGGCGCCGTGGCCGGGGACGTAGCGGGCGTCCTCGCCGCCGAGGGAGAGGAGCCGGTCCAGCGCGGCCGGCCAGCAGGCGGGGAGCGCGTCGGGGCCGGCCTGCGGCTCGCCCGACTCCTCGACCAGATCGCCGCAGAACACCACCTCGGGCCCGCCCGCACCACCCTGCACGCACACCGCCAGGTCGTGCGCGCTGTGCCCCGGACCGACGTTCGCCAGCAGGACGTGGCGGTCGCCCAGGTCCAGGGTGCGTTCCCCGCAGACCGCGTGCTGCGGGACCACCAGGGTGTCCACCGCGTCGGCCGCCGCGTCCGGGTCGGCCCCGTGCCGTACCGCGTCGGAGAGCAGCGCCTCCGGCTCGCGGCGCAGCAGCTCGGCCATGCCGGTCGCCCCGAAGACCGTCACACCCGCGAACGCCGCCGTGCCCAGTACATGATCGAAGTGCGGGTGGGTGAGGGCGATGTGGGACACCTCACGGCCCAGTACGCCGCGCACCTGGCGGCGCAGCTCGGCGCCCTCGGCCAGCCCGGACCCGGTGTCGACCAGGAGGACGCCGGCGGTCCCGGCCACGACGCCGACCGTGGCGTCCCAGTGCGGCAGCCGGCGCCGGGCGACCCCGTCGGCGAGCCGCTCCCACCCTGCCTCTTCCCAACTCGTGCGCATACCGCGACGCTAGCCCGTATCACCCGAAAATGCGCGCGGCCGACCGGCTGACCTGGGCGTATCCCGGGGACATGGAGCAGCCGCGGCGCGATACGGTGGCCCGCCGGGCCGCGCGCCGCGGTGCCCGGCCTTGCCCTGGCCGTGCTACCCGGCCGTACACTGGTCAGGGTTTGGCACTCGGACCGGTCGAGTGCCAGGGACAGCCGGTCGGGCCCCGGCCGGACAGGCGGCCGCAGCGGCCCAGGGGAGAGCGCGGGACTGGAGGTGTGCGCGATGCTCAGCGAACGCAGACTCGAAGTGCTGCGTGCCATCGTCCAGGACTACGTGGGCACCGAGGAGCCGGTCGGCTCCAAGGCGCTCACGGAGCGCCATCGGCTCGGCGTCTCGCCGGCCACGGTCCGCAACGACATGGCGGTGCTGGAGGAGGAGGGCTTCATCGCCCAGCCTCATACGAGCGCCGGACGCATCCCCACCGACAAGGGCTACCGCCTCTTCGTCGACAAGCTGGCGGCCGTCAAGCCGCTCTCCGGCCCCGAGCGCCGGGCGATCCACAGCTTCCTCGACAGCGCGGTGGACCTCGACGACGTCGTGGCCCGTACGGTACGGCTGCTCGCGCAGCTGACCCGGCAGGTCGCGGTGGTCCAGTACCCCTCGCTGACCCGGTCCACCGTCCGGCACGTCGAGCTGCTGTCGCTGGCCCCGGCCCGGCTGATGCTCGTCCTGATCACGGACACCGGACGGGTCGAGCAGCGCATGATCGACTGCCCGGCGCCGTTCGGCGAAACGTCCCTGGCGGACCTGCGGGCCCGGCTCAACAGCAGGGTCGTGGGGCGCCGGTTCACCGATGTGCCGCAACTGGTGCAGGACCTCCCCGAGTCCTTCGAAGCGGAGGACCGCGGCACGGTCTCGACAGTGCTGTCGGTGTTGCTGGAGACTCTGGTGGAGGAGACCGAAGAGCGGCTGATGATCGGCGGTACCGCCAATCTCACGCGCTTCGGACATGATTTCCCGCTGACGATCCGGCCGGTGCTGGAGGCACTCGAGGAGCAGGTCGTGCTCCTCAAGCTGCTGGGAGAGGCCAAGGATTCGAGCATGACCGTGCGCATCGGGCACGAGAACGCTCATGAGGGCCTCACTTCCACATCGGTCGTCGCAGTCGGCTACGGTTCGGGCGACGAGGCAGTCGCCAAACTCGGCGTGGTCGGACCGACCCGCATGGACTACCCCGGAACGATGGGAGCGGTACGCGCAGTGGCACGTTACGTCGGACAGATCCTGGCGGAGTCGTAAGTGGCCACGGACTATTACGCGGTCCTCGGTGTCAGCCGCGACGCCTCGCAGGACCAGATCAAGAAGGCTTTCCGGCGGCTGGCGCGCGAGCTGCACCCGGACGTGAACCCGGATCCCAAGACCCAGGAGCGGTTCAAGGAGATCAACGCCGCTTACGAGGTGCTGTCGGACCCGCAGAAGAAGCAGGTCTACGACCTCGGCGGCGACCCGATGTCCCAGGGCGGCGGTGCCGGCGGGGCCGGCTTCGGCGCGGGCTTCGGCAACTTCTCCGACATCATGGACGCGTTCTTCGGCACGGCGTCGCAGCGCGGACCGCGCTCGCGCACCCGCCGCGGCCAGGACGCCATGATCCGGCTGGACGTGGAGCTGCACGAGGCCGCGTTCGGCACGACCAAGGACATCCAGGTCGACACCGCCATCGTGTGTACGACCTGTACGGGCGAGGGCGCCGCGCCCGGCACCTCCGCGCAGACCTGTGACATGTGCCGCGGCCGCGGTGAGGTCTCGCAGGTCACCCGGTCCTTCCTGGGCCAGGTCATGACCTCGCGGCCGTGCCCGCAGTGCCAGGGCTTCGGCACGGTCGTGCCGACCCCGTGCCCCGAGTGCGCGGGCGACGGCCGCATCCGGTCCCGCCGCACGCTCACGGTCAAGATCCCGGCCGGTGTCGACAACGGCACCCGCATCCAGCTCGCGGGCGAGGGCGAGGTCGGCCCCGGCGGCGGCCCGGCCGGCGACCTGTACGTCGAGATCCACGAGGTCGCGCACCCGGTCTTCCAGCGGCGCGGCGACGACCTGCACTGCACGGTCACGATCCCGATGACCGCGGCGGCGCTGGGCACGAAGTGCCCGCTGGAGACGCTGGACGGGGTACGGGACGTCGACATCCGGCCCGGCACCCAGTCCGGCCAGTCCATCCCGCTGCACGGCTGCGGCATCACGCACCTGCGCGGCGGCGGCCGCGGCGACCTGGTCGTCCATGTCGAGGTCCAGACTCCGAGCAAGCTCGACCCGGAGCAGGAGGAGCTGCTGCGCCGGCTCGCCAAGCTCCGCGGCGAGGAGCGCCCGACGGGCCAGTTCCAGCCGGGCCAGCAGGGACTGTTCTCGCGCCTCAAAGATGCCTTCAACGGACGATGAGGCAGGAGGGCGGGGCCGTCCTTACGGATGGTGAACCGCTCCGGAATATGTGTGTAAGTGGCACGGTCGCCCCGATTCAAGGGGCGGCCGTGACGCGTGACACGATGTGGGCATGCCCACCGCGCTGACCGATCTGTGCCGCCACCCGATCGTGCAGGCCCCCATGGCGGGCGGCGCCTCGAGTCCCGAGCTGGCCGCCGCCGTCAGTGCGGCCGGCGGCCTGGGATTCCTCGCGGCCGGATACAAGACGGCCGACGGCATGTACCAGGAGATCAAGCAGGTACGCGGGCTGACCGACCGCCCCTTCGGCGTGAACCTCTTCATGCCGCAGCCGGAGCTCGCCGACGCCGCCGCCGTCGAGGTCTACCGCGAACAGCTCGCGGGCGAGGCCACCTGGTACGAGACCGAGCTCGGCGACACCGCGGGCTCTGCCGACGACGGGTACGACGCCAAGCTCGCCATCCTGCGCGAGGACCCCGTGCCGGTGGTCTCCTTCACCTTCGGCTGCCCCGACCGCAAGATCCTGCAGGCCCTCGACAGGGTCGGCACGTACACCGTCGTCACCGTCACCACGGCCGCCGAGGCGCGGGCCGCGCAGGAGGCGGGCGCCGACGCCGTGTGCGTCCAGGGCATAGAGGCCGGCGGCCACCAGGGCACGCACCGCGACGACCCGCAGAGCGACGGCACCGGCGCGGGCGTCGGCCTGCTCACGCTGATCGCCGAGGTCCGCGAGGCCGTCCGGCTGCCGGTGATCGCCGCGGGCGGGCTGATGCGCGGCGCGCAGATCGCCGCCGCACTGGCCGCGGGCGCGGCAGCCGCCCAGCTCGGCACGGCCTTCCTGGCCTGCCCCGAGTCCGGCGCCCACCCGCTGCACAAGCGGGCGCTGACCGACCCCCTGTTCACCCGTACGGAGCTGACCCGGGCGTTCTCCGGTCGTCCGGCCCGCGGGCTGGCGAACCGTTTCCTGCGCGAGCACGGCCCGTACGCACCGGCCGCCTACCCGGCCGTCCACTACCTCACCTCCCCGGTACGCAAGGCCGCCGCCAAGGCCGGCGACCCGCAGGCCATGAACCTGTGGGCGGGCCAGGGCCACCGGCTGGCCCGGCAGCTGCCCGCGGCCGAGCTGACGGAGGTACTGGTGGCCGAACTGGCCGCCGCACGCGACCTGTTGAACCCCTCCGGCGCCGCCGGACCCGGACCCCTCGGGAGTGCCTCGTGACCGCCCCGGTCTTCCTCGTCGACTCGCTGGCCGGCGCCGCGCCGGGCGCGACCCTGACCCTGGACGGCCCGGAAGGGCGGCACGCGGTGTCGGTGCGGCGGCTGCGCGCCGGCGAGGAGATCGTGCTGACGGACGGCGCGGGCACCGGCGCGTACGGGACGGTCGCCGCGGTCGAGGGCAAGGACCGCCTCGACGTCGCGGTGACGGAGGTACGGACCGAGGACGCGCCGCGGCCGCGCATCACCGTCGTACAGGCGCTGCCCAAGGGCGACCGCGGTGAACTGGCCGTGGAGACCATGACCGAGACCGGCGTGGACGCGATCGTGCCGTGGCAGGCGGCCCGCTGTGTGACGCAGTGGAAGGGCGAGCGGGGCGCCAAGTCGCTGACGAAGTGGCGCAATACGGCGCGGGAAGCCGGGAAGCAGGCCCGCCGGCTGACGTTCCCGGAGGTCGCGGATGCGGCTTCGACGAAGGACGTGGCCGCGCTGCTGTCCGGCGCCGCCTTCGCCGCCGTCCTGCACGAGGAGGGCAGCGAGCCGCTGGCCCGCGCCGAACTCCCCACCGACGGCGGCATCGTGCTCGTCGTCGGCCCCGAGGGCGGCGTCTCGCCGGAGGAGCTGGAGACCTTCGCGGCGGTCGGCGCGAAGCCGTACCGGCTGGGGGCGAGCGTGCTGCGCACCTCCACCGCCGGCACGGCCGCGGCCGCCCTGCTGCTGGGCCGTACCGGCCGCTGGGACTGAGCCCGGTGGGCTGAACGCCCGGTGGGGCTGGGCGCCCGGTGGGGCTGGGCGCCCGGCCGGTACGGGGTCAGATCAGGGTCGCGTCGAGCGTGATGTTCTTGACGCCCGCCAGGGCCTGGCTGACCGGGCAGTTCTTCTTGGCGTCCTCGGCGGCCGCCTGGAAGTCCGCCTCCGAGAGGCCGGGAACGCTGGCCTTCACGGTCAGCGCGATGGCGGTGATGCCCTCACCCGGCTGGAAGGTGACATCGGCCTGGGTGTCGAGCGTCTCCACGGTGTAGCCCTGACCGGCCAGACCGTGCGAGAACGCCATGGAGTAGCAGGAGGAGTGGGCCGCCGCGATCAGCTCCTCGGGGCTGGTCGTACCGTTCGGCTGCTCGGCGCGGGCCGGCCAGTTCACGTCGTACGTACCGATGTTGGAGGAGGCGAGGGCCACCTGGCCCTTGCCCTCCATCAGGTTGCCTTCCCAGTGGGTCTTGGCCGTGCGCGTCGTTGCCATGTGGGTCGCTCCCGTATGTGGCGGAACCTGGTCTTCGGAGCCCAGGCTAGTGATGATCGGCGCGGCCGGGGGAGCGCCGCGCGGAGTTGGCCGGAGCGGGCCTGTCGGGCCGTACGGCGGCGATGGCACGCTGCGGGGCATGAAGGGACGCGTGCGGGGCCGTTGGTTACGGGCGTTGGCAGCGGCGGGGGCCGCGGGTGCGGTGGCCGCCGGAACAGCGGCGTGCGAGCCATCATCGAGCTACTCCAACACCTCGGCGATCGCGGTGACCACGGACCGCCAGGGGACCCGGGCGCTGGAGTGGGAGAGCGTCGACGTGCGGTGGCTGAGCTGCACGGCGTCGGCGCCGAACGGCGGCCGGCCGGCACCGACGGGGACGGCTGCCGCCACCCCGGCCGCGAGCGAGCGCGCCCGGGTCGACTGCCAGGGCGAGACGGTGAGCGGCGAGCGGATCACCATCCGGGGCCCGGTGACCCGGGAGGTCAACGGCCGGTGCGTGGAGGGCAACGAGCTGACCGCGGTGGTCGGGGGACGGGTGATCTTCCGTACGGACACCATCGGCAACTGCGACGCCCCGGCGACGGGGGCCTCGCCGGGCGCCGACAATTCGGGGAACCCTGATAACCCCGGTAACTCCGATGATTCCGGTAACCCTGGCAACTCTGATAACCCCAGTAACTCCGATGGCTCCGGTAACTCCGACAACCCGGAGTCCGGGCCTGCCCGCGATGACCAGGGCGGGGGCGGAGGCGACGACGGGAGCGGTGGCGGCGGGAACGAGAACGGCGGGGGCGGCGACCAGAACGGGGGCGACCACGGCGACGGCCACGACGACGGGAAGTGGCAGGAAGACGGTAAGTGGCAGGACGACGGCAGCCGCGACGACGGTCACCAAGACGACTGCCCGGACGGCGACCACAACGGTGACCACGGCGACGACGGTCACGGCAAGGACGGCAAGTGGCAGGACGACGGCAAGTGGCACGACGGCAAGGACGGCCACGGGGACGACCACAACGGTGACCACAACGGCGACCAGGAGGACGTCCACGGCACCTCCGCGGCACGCCAGTAACCCCCGCCGCGCCCCCGATCGGTACGATCAGGTCGTACGAGCCGACGACCCGTGAGGAGCGCACCCGGTGGCGGGAGAACCGCAGGCCGACTGCCTGTTCTGCAAGATCGTGGCGGGCGACGTGCCCGCGACGATCGTCCGAGAGACCGAGACGACCGTCGCCTTCCGCGACATCAACCCCCAGGCGCCCACCCACGTCCTGGTGATCCCCAAGGTCCACCACCCGGACGCCGCGTCCCTGGCCGCCGCCGAGCCGCAGGTCGCCGCCGACGTGCTGTGCGAGGCGCGCAAGGTCGCCGAGGAGGACAAGGTCGACGGCACCGGCTTCCGCATCGTCTTCAACACCGGCACCGGCGCGGGCCAGACCGTCTTCCACGCGCACGCCCACGTCCTCGGCGGCCGCGGCCTCAACTGGCCCCCCGGCTGACCGCCAGGGGCGGGTCACCCTGTGGACAACTCCGGGCCGCCCCTCCCGACCGCATAAAATCCCCAGGTCGTAAGGGGGGCCACAAGCCGAAGCGTTACTGCTCGGCGCCCCACCGGCCCACCGGCCATCCGCCGGCCGGCCCCTCGCC
>NZ_NHSG01000405.1:0-3016 GCF_020024005.1 Streptomyces purpurogeneiscleroticus | reverse complement strand
CCCCGGTGCAGCTGGTACCCCCGGTGGCCCGGCCGCCCCTCAGGGCGCTTACGGCTACCCCCAGCAGCCCGGTACCCCCGGTGGCCAGGCCGCTCCCCAGGGCGCTTACGGCTACCCCCAGCAGCCCGCCGCACCCGGACAACCGAACGGCCAGCCCGGCGCGCAGCCGCACCCGTACGGTCAGCCCGGTGGTCACCCCGGTGCGCCCGGTCAGCCGCCGCACGGCCAGCAGCCCCAGCCGCACGGCCAGCAGCCCCCTCAGCCCCAGCAGCCCGGTCCTCAGGGCTACCCCGCCGCGCAGAGCCCCGACCCCGGGGCCGGTGCCTGGTCCGGGCAGGCGGCCGGGCAGCCCGGCCCGCAGCAGGGCGTACAGGGCCCGGCCGGTGCGCCCCTCGGGTACACCGCTGCCGTCGAGCTGTCCTCCGAGCGGCTGATCAAGGGCAAGCAGAAGGCACGGAGCAACCAGCAGGGCAATTCGCGGTTCAAGCTCGGCGGCAAGAAGGAGGAGGCCGAGCGCCAGCGCAAGCTGGACCTGATCCGTACGCCGGTGCTCTCCTGCTACCGCATCGCGGTGATCAGCCTCAAGGGCGGCGTGGGCAAGACCACGACGACCACCGCGCTCGGCGCGACGCTGGCGACGGAGCGGCAGGACAAGGTCATCGCGATCGACGCGAACCCGGACGCCGGCACGCTCGGGCGCCGCGTGCGCCGGGAGACCGGTGCGACCATTCGCGACCTGGTGACCGCGATCCCGTACCTCAACAACTACATGGACATCCGGCGGTTCACCTCGCAGGCGCCGTCCGGCCTGGAGATCCTCGCCAACGACGTCGACCCGGCCGTCTCCACGACGTTCAACGACGAGGACTACCGCCGCGTCATCGACATCCTGGGCCAGCAGTACCCGATCATCCTGACGGACTCCGGTACGGGCCTCCTGTACAGCGCGATGCGCGGTGTGCTGGACCTCGCGGACCAGCTCATCATCATCTCGACGCCGTCGGTGGACGGTGCGAGCAGCGCCAGTACGACGCTGGACTGGCTCTCGGCGCACGGCTACGCCGACCTCGTCTCACGCAGCATCACGGTCATCTCCGGGGTGCGCGAGACCGGCAAGATGATCAAGGTCGAGGACATCGTGTCGCACTTCGAGACGCGCTGCCGCGGCGTGGTCGTCGTGCCGTTCGACGAGCACCTGTCGGCGGGCGCCGAGGTCGACCTCGACATGATGCGGCCGAAGACGCGCGAGGCGTACTTCAACCTCTCGGCGATGGTCGCGGAGGACTTCGCGCGGGCGCAGTCGGCACAGGGGCTGTGGACGCAGCAGGAGAACGGCGGCCACCAGCCGCCGAACGCCGCACCGCCGATGCCGGGCGGTTACCAGCAGGTCCCGGGCCAGCAGGTTCCCGGCCAGCAGGTCCCGGGCCAGCCCCAGCCCGGCCAGTACCCCGGACAGCCCGGCCAGCCCGGACAGCCGGGGCAGTACCCCGGCCAGCCCGGTCAGCCCGGTCAGCCCGGACAGCCCGGCCCGCAGCCGGGCTGGCAGCAGCAGCCTCCGCAGGGGCAACCCCCGCAGGGACAGCCCCCGCAGGGGTACCCGCAGCAGCAACAGCCGCAGCCCGGCGGCCAGTACGGCTACGGCTACCCCCAGCAGCCCGCTCAGCCGGGGCAGCCGGGGCAGCCCGGACCGCAGCCGGGGTGGCAGCACCCCCCGCAGCAGCAGCCCCCGCAGCAGTAGGAGCGGCGCGGTAGTGCGCACATGAGTGAACCCCCTTGCGGTGCAAGGGGGTTCACTCGTTCAAGACGTCTCAGGAGCCGCTCGACGGGCCTTCCTGGCTGACCAGCGCGCGAGCCTGCTTCACATCGATGGCCATCCGCTCCATCAGCGCGTCCAGGGTGTCGTACTTCTCCTGGCCGCGGATGTACGCGACGAAGTCGACGGCGACGTGCAGGCCGTACAGGTCGAGCCCGACGCGGTCGATGGCGTACGCCTCGACGGTGCGGACCTTGCCGTCGAACTGCGGGTTCGTGCCGACCGAGATCGCGGCGGGCATCGCCTCGCCCTCGACGTGCAGATGGCCCGCGTACACACCGTCGGCGGGGATGGCCGTGTGCGGCAGCGTCTCCACGTTGGCGGTGGGGAAGCCCAGTTCGCGGCCGCGCTGGGCGCCGCGTACGACGACGCCCTCGACGCGGTGCGGACGGCCGAGCACCTCGGCGGCGCCGGCCATGTCACCGGCCGCGACCAGGCGGCGGGTGAGCGTGGAGGAGAACGGCTCGCCGTCGCCCGCCTCGCCGCGCTCGAAGAGGTCGACGACCTCGACGTCGTAGTCGTACGTCCGGCCGAGCTCGGCCAGCGTCTCGACGTTGCCCGCCGCCTTGTGCCCGAAGCGGAAGTTGGGGCCTTCCACGACGAGCCGGGCGTGCAACTTGTCCACCAGTACCTTCACGACGAAGTCGGCGGGTGCCAGCTTCGAGAACTCCTTGGTGAAGGGGAGGATCAGCACGGCGTCCACGCCCAGTTCGGCCATCAGCTCGGCCCGCCGGTGGTGCGGCGCGAGCAGCGGCGGATGCGTGCCGGGCCGGACGACCTCGCTGGGGTGCGGGTCGAAGGTGACCGCCACGGCCGGCACGCCCAGCTCCCGGGCGCGCGCCACGGCCTTGCCGAGGATCAGCTGATGTCCGCGGTGTACGCCGTCGTAGGAGCCGATGGTGACGACGCTGCGCCCCCAGCCCTCGGGGATGTCCTCCAAGCCACGCCAGCGCTGCACTGTGCCCGCTCCTTGCCCGAACTCTTGTCTGTTCACTACACCGATACGGCATTGCGCAGGTCTAAGACTGCCATGCCTGGGGGTGTGGTTCGCGCGAAGGGTGGGCTCACCTCGGTCGTCCGCGCGGGGAGCGGCCGATGAGCGCAGGCGGGGCCGGGTGCGCGGAGGGATGCCGACACGGGTCAGGCCGGATGCGGGGCGCCCTGGGAGGGCGTGCGGACGGCGCCGTGCGCCATGGGGCGGGT
>NZ_NHSG01000404.1:0-30779 GCF_020024005.1 Streptomyces purpurogeneiscleroticus | reverse complement strand
CCCGCCGCGCACGCCCGCCCTCCCCCCGCGGACTTCCGGCACGCGACCCGGCTCTGCGCTCTGCCCGGTCTGCCGACAGCCCTGCGACCGGCGCTCGGGCACTCTCCGGAGGACCCGGCGACCAAGATCGTCTCTGCGGGGGCGTCAGCGGCCGCGCCACGCGCCGGCCGCTCTTCGGCGCCCGGGGACGCCTCCGCGGCCCGTACGCGGCGCGTGACGGCTTTTTCGCGGCCACCGGTGCCGCGATCAGCCCCCCGCGTCGCCATTTCCGCGCCCGCGATCTTCAGCGAGGACGAAAGTCCGCTGCCGAGGTGACCAATGACGCCTCCCTCATCGCCCGTGCGGTGAGAGGCTGTTGAGAAGCGGGCTGACCGCAGTGCACTACCGCAGCGGCCGTCAATGGGACAACCACTGACGGCTGTGACGGGTGTCACCGCACGATTTTTGGGATCGGTGGAACTTACGCCCCGCCTACAGGCAGTCAATTTAATATGTGCAATTGCACCGCCCATCCGGCGCCCCCCTCGGCCGTACCGCTGGGTACGGGGCCGCAGTTCCGGACCCCCGTGGGCGGTGACCATCGGCGACGCCCCTGCCTGCACACACAGCGTCAGCGACACGCCCGGCCGGCGGGGGCGGGCGAGCGACCCAAGGGCTCATGAGCGCACAAAAAAGATCGCGCTGGACCCGGCGGAGTCCAGCGCGATCGATGACGTACCCATGTTGCGAAGGTGCGGCGCCTGTTGGGGCAGGCGCCTCGTCATATGGAGCTTTGTGGTGCTCTATGGGCATATCGCGGGTTGGGGGACCCGGAAATGCCCGGTCATGCGTGTTTTCAGGCCTCGCTGCGCTGCTGCGGGATGCCCGCCAGCAGTGCGCGGACCTCAGCCTCGCGGTAGCGCCGATGTCCACCGAGAGTCCGGATGGACGTGAGCTTGCCTGCCTTGGCCCAACGGGTCACCGTCTTGGGGTCGACACGGAACATCGTGGCAACCTCGGCAGGGGTCAGCAGCGGCTCGGCGTCAGGGGTGCGAGCGGTCATGAGCGGCCTCCTCGGGAGAACCGAACCATCACGGTTCTTTCCTCTAAATTCTGCACCTTGACCCGCGTTGCCCGAAATGGCGGACGCGGGCCGAGTCGGTTATAGGACGAACGGCTTGTCCTCGGCACTACAACTACACCATCTGTCCAGCCGCGTCGGCCAAACCGATGGAATTGCCCTCTCAGGTGTTCAACCTCGGCGGAAGCCGATGGACCGTGCCATAGCGGACAGTCACGCCCCTGTGACGATCAGTCACAACGTGACCAGGCGTCACCAGTCCCACCAAGGAGTGCAATACCGATCTATCCGCCCTTAGTTGGACGGAAGGGGCCCCAGTCAGGCTCCTTGTCCTATTTTGGCACGAGGGTGGTAGTTGGTGGCAAGGCCCGAAGTCAGTGCTTTAGGTCACTGTTGTGCGAAAAGACCGGATCGGGACCTACGTCCCCTACATCCGAACCACCGCACCGTGATCACACCGCACCGCACAGAAAACCCTCAACCACCGCACAGGGATCGCCTGCAGCCCACCACCCGTAGGCATGCGCCGGTACGCCCGCCGGGGGCGCACAACGGAGGCGCGCGTCATCACGACACGTGCCTCCGAAAATGATCACCCAAGCCCGCGGTCAGCTCGCGTACTGCCGCTCCCGGACCGCGCGCCAGCGGTCCGACAGCTTCTCGTACGCCGCGCCGGCACGCTCCCCGTCCCCCTCGCGCAGCGCCGTGAGCCCCTCCGCCACTTCCGCGGCGGAATGGTCCTCGGCGAGCTGCCCCTCGGGGACGGCGTGCACCAGCCCCCCGTAGTCCAGCTCCACGAGGGCGCGCGGGTGGAATTCCTCCAGCCAGCGCCCCACATCTACCAGGCCCTCGATGAGCGGGCCCTCCTCGAGGGCGTCCCGCAGCGTGCGCAGCCCGCGCGCGACCCGGCGTCTGGCCTCCACCATCGGCGTGCGGTAACGCAGCACGAGCCCTTGGTCACTCTTCGTGTACTCCCGCTCCGCGTCGTCGAAGAGCACGAACCAGCGCACCGGTACGTGCCAGGTCGCCGTGCGGATCCAGGGGCGCGCGTCAGGGTTCAGATCCAGCCACCGCTCGTAGTCGGCGGCGGCCTGCCGGCGGACGACCGGGGGCAGGGCGGCGTCCAGTACCGGCGCCGGCAGCCGCTCGGGCAGCTCCTCCAGCGCCTGCCAGCCGCGCAGCCGCGTCCGCCAGGGGCACACGCACGTCACGCCGTCCACGACCGCGATGAAGGCGTCGGCGCTCTCGTGCACGGGGACCGGGACGGGCGGGGTCGCCAGCAGATCGGCCAGCGAGCGTCGCAGCTCGTCCTGGGCGGTGGGCACGGCGTCCCGCTTGGCGTACTGCGCCCAGTGGGCGCGCTCCGGCTCGGGGAACGCTGCCAGCGGTTCGTAGACCCGTAGATACGCCGCATACGGGACCATCACCGACGACGCCAAGGCCACGCCCGCTCCATTCTTCTGTCGGTCCCTCTCCGCAGGACCGCAAGGAAGTCCGCCGCAGAGGAGTCTGCCAAGGGGGAGCAGACCGCCGGGAGTTGCCCCCGGCGAGCGGCCCGGCATGCGCAAATCGTCCCATGCCCATCCCCCACTAGGGGGTGATCCTCCGCACTGTGCCGATCAACGGGCATCGAAGGTCATACGCTTCCCCCGACCGGCCCTCCCCCCGCTTCCCCTGCCACAAGCGGGGGGAACGACCCGAGGGCGTCCACCGCGACTATGGGAGTCACCACAGTGACCGACGTACGTCCTTCCTCCGAGCACTCCGTGCCGGGGGTTTCCGCAGGCCACACGCACGACGGTGTCCTGCACACCCTGTTCCGGACCGATCAGGGCGGCCATGAGCAGGTCGTGCTCTGCCAGGACCGCGCCAGCGGCCTCAAGGCCGTGATCGCGATCCACAGCACCGCGCTCGGCCCGGCCCTGGGCGGCACCCGCTTCCACGCGTACCCCTCCGAAGAGGAGGCCGTGCTGGACGCACTGAACCTCTCCCGCGGCATGTCGTACAAGAACGCGCTCGCGGGCCTGGAGCACGGCGGCGGCAAGGCCGTGATCATCGGCGATCCCGATGTGGTCAAGACCGAAGAACTGCTGCTCGCTTACGGCCGCTGCGTCGCCTCTCTCGGTGGCCGTTACGTCACGGCCTGCGACGTCGGCACGTACGTCGCGGACATGGACGTCGTCGCCCGGACGAACCGCTGGACCACCGGCCGCTCGCCCGAGAACGGCGGCGCCGGCGACTCCTCCGTCCTCACCGCGTACGGCGTCTTCCAGGGCATGCGCGCCGCCGCGCAGCACCAGTGGGGCGACCCCAGCCTGCGCGGCAGGAAGGTGGGCATCGCGGGCGTCGGCAAGGTCGGCCGCCACCTCGTCGAGCACCTGCTCGACGACGGCGCAGAGGTGGTCATCACGGACGTACGGGCCGAATCGGTGGAGCGAATTCTGGCCACCCACCCGCAGGTCCGCGCGGCCGTCGACACCGAGGCGCTGATCCGTACCGAGGGCCTGGACGTGTATGCGCCGTGCGCGCTGGGCGGCGCGCTGAACGATGACTCCGTACCGGTTCTGACCGCGAAGGTGGTCTGCGGCGCCGCCAACAACCAGCTCGCGCATCCGGGCGTGGAGAAGGATCTCGCCGACCGCGGAATCCTTTACGCGCCCGACTATGTGGTCAATGCGGGCGGTGTCATCCAGGTGGCGGACGAGCTTCACGGGTTTGATTTCGACCGGTGCAAGGTCAAGGCCGGGAAGATCTTCGACACGACGCTTTCAATATTCGCGAATGCGAAGGCGGACGGCATTCCGCCGGCCGCGGCGGCGGACCGGCTGGCCGAGCTCCGGATGGCGGAGGCACGCTCCAAGTGACCGGCGCCACCCTCCGCGGCCGCCGACGGTGACCGTGGGGTTCCTACAGTGACACGTTCGGTGGGCGGTGAAGGAGACATCCCTCACCACCCACCGGCGGGTCGCCGGACGTGACACGTTAAAATCGCAGCTGACCAGCGGGTACGGGGCGTCCCGCGAGTCATGCCGGGCGGCCGGTGGTGCGGGCGACGTACCGTATGGCCGCGGAAGCAGGTACCGTTAAAGCCCTACGGGCCGGACTCTCCGTCGAGAGTCCGCTCTGAATCATGAACGCGTGTCAAGACTCTGGGGCCGTCGAGCCCCGTCGTTGAGGGGGTCGAGCCATGGGGCGCGGCCGGGCCAAGGCCAAGCAGACGAAGGTCGCCCGCCAGCTGAAGTACAACAGCGGTGGGACTGATCTCTCACGCCTGGCCGAAGAGCTGGGTGCATCGCCGCAACAGCCGGCACAGCAGCCGCCGAACGGTGAGCCGTTCGAGGATGACGAGGACGACGACCCGTACGCACGGTACGCCGACCTGTACAACAACGATGACGATGAGGAGGACGAGGGCGACTCGTCCGACCAGCGTCGTCGCGCCTGACGCCGCCGCGCGCTCAAGGCAACAGCAGCATCACGGACCCGGTCCGGGGCATCGCCCGGACCGGGTTCTGTGCTGCCCTGCTGCCGTGCGGGGCCTGCGTCAGCTTGCGTAGTCACCGGTCAGGGCCACGGCCTCGGCCTGGTCGCCGCGCTCGACGATCTCGCCGCTGACCCAGGCGGCAACGCCCCGGTCCGCGAGAGTGGTGAGCGCCGCGTCCACCGACTCCTGGGGAACGACGGCCATCATGCCGACGCCCATGTTCAGGGTCTTCTCCAGCTCCAGGCGCTCGACCGAGCCGGCCGTGCCGACCAGGTCGAAGATCGCCCCGGGGGTCCAGGTGGAGCGGTCCACGGTGGCGTGCAGCCCGTCCGGGATCACCCGCGCGAGGTTGGCCGCGAGGCCGCCGCCGGTGATGTGCGAGAAGGCGTGCACGTCGGTGGTGCGGGTGAGCGCCAGACAGTCCAGCGAGTAGATCTTGGTGGGCTCCAGCAGCTCCTCGCCCAGCGTGCGGCCGAACTCGGCGACCTCCCGCTCCAGGTCCATGCCGGCGCGGTCGAAGAGCACGTGGCGAACGAGCGAGTACCCGTTCGAGTGAAGACCGGAGGACTCCATGGCGATCACCACGTCACCCTTACGGATACGATCCGCGCCCAGCACGCGGTCGGCCTCGACCACGCCCGTGCCGGCCCCGGCGACGTCGAAGTCGTCCTCGCCCAGCAGGCCCGGGTGCTCGGCGGTCTCGCCGCCGACCAGCGCGCAGCCGGCCAGCACACAGCCCTCGGCAATGCCCTTCACGATCGCGGCGACACGCTCGGGGAAGACCTTGCCGACGCAGATGTAGTCGGTCATGAACAGCGGCTCGGCGCCGCAGACGACCAGGTCGTCCACGACCATGCCGACCAGGTCGTGGCCGATCGTGTCGTACACGCCCATCTTGCGGGCGATGTCGACCTTGGTGCCCACGCCGTCGGTCGCGGAGGCGAGCAGCGGGCGCTCGTACCGCTTGAGCGCGGAGGCGTCGAAGAGGCCGGCGAAGCCGCCGAGCCCGCCGACGACCTCGGGGCGGGTGGCCTTCTTGACCCACTTCTTCATGAGGTCGACGGCGCGGTCGCCCGCTTCGATGTCGACGCCTGCGCTCGCGTAGCTGGCACCGGCAGGAGATTCAGCAGACATGGCTGAGAGCTTTCGTGTCGTCTTGCAGGGGTTCTACGGGCGACGCAGCGCGTCGGCGCCGCCGACCCCGGCGGTGAGCGTCTGCACACCGTCCACGTCGGACGACGTCCGGCCCTCGGTCTCCGACTCCAGCAGGTGCTTGCCGAGCAGCTCCGGGTCGGGCAGCTCCATCGGGTACTCGCCGTCGAAGCAGGCGCGGCACAGATTGGGCTTGGCGATCGTGGTCGCCTCGACCATGGCGTCGATGGAGATGTACGAGAGCGAGTCGGCACCCAGGGACTTGCCGATCTCCTCGACCGAGAGACCGTTGGCGATCAGCTCGGCGCGGGTGGCGAAGTCGATGCCGAAGAAGCACGGCCACTTGATCGGCGGGGAGGAGATCCGGACGTGGACCTCGGCGGCGCCGGCCTCGCGGAGCATCCGTACCAGCGCGCGCTGGGTGTTGCCGCGGACGATCGAGTCGTCGACGACCACCAGGCGCTTGCCGCGGATGACTTCCTTGAGCGGGTTGAGCTTCAGGCGGATGCCCAGCTGGCGGATGGTCTGCGAGGGCTGGATGAAGGTCCGGCCGACGTAGGAGTTCTTGACCAGGCCGGAGCCGAACGGGATACCGCTGGCCTCGGCGTAACCCACCGCTGCCGGCGTGCCGGACTCGGGAGTCGCTATCACCAGATCGGCGTCGGCGGGCGCCTCGGCGGCCAGCCTGCGGCCCATCTCCACACGGGAGAGGTACACGTTCCGGCCCGCGATGTCCGTGTCGGGACGGGCGAGGTAGACGTACTCGAAGACGCAGCCCTTGGGGCGGGCCTCGGCGAAGCGGGTCGCGCGCAGGCCGTCCTCGTCGATGGCGACCATCTCACCGGGCTCGATCTCCCGGATGAAGCTGGCGCCGCAGATGTCCAGCGCCGCGGTCTCGGAGGCGACCACCCAGCCGCGCTCCAGGCGGCCGAGGACCAGCGGGCGGATGCCCTGCGGGTCACGGGCGGCGTACAGGGTGTGCTCGTCCATGAAGCACAGCGAGAAGGCGCCCTTGACCTTCGGGAGGACGCGCGGCGCGGCCTCCTCGACGGTCAGCGGCTTGCCGTCCTCGTCGACCTGGCCGGCCAGCAGCGCCGTCACCAGGTCGGTGTCGTTGGTGGCCGCGACCTGCGTCGCGCGGCCGCCCTCGCGGGGCAGCTCGGCAACCAGCTCGGCCAGCTCGGCGGTGTTCACCAGATTGCCGTTGTGGCCCAGCGCGATCGAGCCGTGCGCGGTGGCACGGAAAGTCGGCTGGGCGTTCTCCCACACGGACGCACCGGTGGTGGAGTAGCGGGCATGGCCCACGGCGATGTGGCCCTGGAGAGAGCCCAGGGAGGTCTCGTCGAAGACCTGGGAAACGAGCCCCATGTCCTTGAAGACCAGGATCTGTGAGCCGTTGCTCACTGCGATGCCCGCAGACTCCTGCCCGCGGTGCTGCAGCGCGTACAGCCCGAAATAAGTGAGTTTGGCGACCTCTTCTCCCGGGGCCCAGACACCAAAGACGCCGCAGGCGTCCTGGGGACCCTTCTCACCAGGGAGCAGGTCGTGGTTGAGTCGTCCGTCACCACGCACATCAATGAGTCTAGGGCAGGTACGGGATTCATCCGAACCGGGGATGGCCGTGAACCTGCACGATGTGCTTGACGTGAACACACGGACAGCGATCGAATTCAAGGCCGCGCGGAAGCCATAGCTCCTGGTGCGGCACGGTCATGTCGGCCTCTGCGGTGAACGCCGCGCCGGCCGGGATGATCACCGCACGCTTATCCGCAGCTCACAACGGGTGAGAAGCGTCACTTCCGCGCCATTGACGGACCGGCCGGGTGACGAGTCGGCATTTAGCGGTCTTTCGGCGGCGAATCCGTGGCGCGTCCGCCACGCCTTTCCCTTCAGCAAATAGGGGCCGCCGGCAAATGCGGGGCTTTCAGGACAGCACCGGAAGGTACTCCCCCAGATCGGCCCGCTCGCCGCTCGCGCTGACCGCCGCGTCCGCCAGCGCCTCGGCCCAGGTCGTACGTCCGGTCGCCAGCCGCAGCCACGTCAGCGGGTCGGTCTCCACGACGTTCGGCGGGGTGCCGCGGGTGTGCCGCGGCCCCGCCACGCACTGCACGACGGCAAAGGGCGGCACCCGTACCTCCACGGAGCCGCCCGGCGCCTTCTCCGCCAGCGCGTCGGCGAGCAGCCGCGTCGCGGCGGCCAGCGCCTGCCGGTCGAACGGGATCTCCGTACCGGTCGCCGCGGCCAGGTCATCGGTGTGCACGACCAGCTCGACACAGCGGGTCACCAGGACCTCGTCCAGCCGCATCGCCCCGGCCCTGAGGGGCAGCAGCCGGTCGTCGGCGGCGCCGGACACCAGCGTGGCGTACCGCTCGGCGGCCCGGTCCAGCAGCGCGACCGGGTCCTGCTCGGCCGCCGCCTTCCGCACGTACTCGTCGATCTTCTCGGCGTGCGTTGCCGTGGCGAACGGCCACTCGGCGAGCGTCATCTCCTGCCGCGCCGGCGCGGGCCGCTCCAGATTGGCCGCGACGTGCTCCAGCGCCATGGAGAGGTGCACGACGAGCTCCCGTACGGTCCACTCCCCCAGCCGCGTCGGCCGCGCGAACTCCTCGGGACCGAAGGACCGTACGGCCTCACGTACATGAGCGAACTGCGCCGTCACCGCGGCCCGGGTCTTGGCGGGGTCGTACTTGCGGGGACGCTTCTTGGCCGGTGGCATGAGCGCGAGCCTAACGGCAACGGGCGGTGGCCCCACCGGATTTCTCCGGCGGGGCCACCGCCCGTGACGGGTGGAGCGATCAGCCGAAGATGCCCGGGATCGTCTCCTCGTGCGCCGTGCGCAGCTCGCTCAGCGGGATGCTGAACTGGCCCTGCACGTCGAGGACATCGCCGTCGACAACGCCGATGCGGGTCACCGGGAGGCCGCGCGCACCGCACATGTCGGTGAAGCGGAGCTCCTCGCTACGCGGTACCGAGACGACCGCGCGGCCCGCGGACTCGGAGAACAGCGTGACGAAGGGGTCCTGGCCGTCGGGGATGACGACCCGGGCGCCCTTGCCGCCCTTGAGGCAGGACTCCACCAGGGCCTGGACCAGTCCGCCGTCGGACAGGTCGTGCGCCGCGTCGATCATGCCGTCGCGGGAGGCGGAGATCAGGATCTCGGCGAGCAGCCGCTCGCGCTCCAGGTCCACCTCCGGCGGCAGGCCGCCCAGGTGGTCGTGGATGACCTGCGCCCAGGCCGAGCCGCTCAGCTCGTCGCGGGTGTCGCCGAGCAGGTAGAGGAGCTGGCCCTCTTCCGCGAAGGCGACCGGCGTACGGCGGGCCACGTCGTCGATCACGCCGAGCACGGCGACGACCGGCGTCGGGTGGATGGCGGCCTCGCCCGTCTGGTTGTACAGCGAGACGTTGCCGCCGGTGACCGGCGTACCCAGCTGCTGGCAACCGTCCGCGAGACCGCGGATGGCCTCGGCGAACTGCCACATGACGGCCGGGTCCTCGGGCGAACCGAAGTTCAGGCAGTCCGAGACGGCGAGCGGCTTGGCGCCGGTGGCCGCCACGTTCCGGTACGACTCGGCGAGCGCGAGCTGCGCACCGTGGTACGGGTCCAGCTTCGCGAAGCGGCCGTTGCCGTCGGTGGCGATCGCCACGCCCAGCCCGGTCTCGGGGTCGATGCGGATCATCCCGGAGTCCTCCGGGCTGGCCAGCACCGTGTTGCCCTGCACGAAGTGGTCGTACTGGGAGGTGATCCAGGACTTGGACGCCTGGTTCGGCGAGGCGACCAGCCTGAGGACCTGCTCGCGCAGCTCGTCGCCGTTGGCCGGGCGGGCCAGCTTGGCGGCGTCGTCGGCCTGCAGGGTGTCCTGCCACTCGGGGCGGGCGTACGGGCGCTCGTACACCGGGCCCTCGTGGGCCACCGTGCGCGGGTCGACGTCGACGATCTTCTCGCCGTGCCAGAAGATCTCCAGCCGGTCGCCGTCGGTGACCTCACCGATGACGGTGGCCGTGACGTCCCACTTCTCGCAGATCTCCAGGAAGCGGTCGACCTTCTCCGGCTCCACGACCGCGCACATGCGCTCCTGCGACTCGCTCATGAGGATTTCCTCCGGCGAGAGCGTGGAGTCGCGCAGCGGTACGTCGTCCAGCTCGACGCGCATACCGCCGGAGCCGTTGGACGCCAGCTCGCTGGTGGCGCAAGAGATTCCGGCGGCACCCAGGTCCTGGATGCCGACGACCAGCTTCTCCTTGAATGCCTCCAGGGTGCACTCGATGAGCAGCTTCTCCTGGAAGGGGTCGCCGACCTGGACGGCGGGGCGCTTGGACGGCTTGCTGTCGTCGAAGGTCTCGGAGGCCAGGATCGAGGCGCCGCCGATGCCGTCGCCGCCCGTCCGGGCCCCGTACATGATGACCTTGTTGCCCGCGCCCGACGCCTTGGCGAGGTGGATGTCCTCGTGCCGCATGACGCCGATGGCACCGGCGTTGACCAGCGGGTTGCCCTGGTAGCAGGAGTCGAAGACGACCTCGCCGCCGATGTTCGGCAGGCCCAGGCAGTTGCCGTAGCCGCCGATGCCCGCGACGACGCCCGGGAGGACGCGCTTGGTGTCGGGGTGGTCGGCCGCGCCCATGCGCAGCGGGTCGACCACGGCGACCGGGCGGGCGCCCATCGCGATGATGTCGCGGACGATACCGCCGACGCCGGTCGCGGCGCCCTGGTACGGCTCGACGTACGAGGGGTGGTTGTGCGACTCGACCTTGAAGGTGACCGCGTAACCGTTGCCCACGTCGACGACGCCGGCGTTCTCGCCGATGCCGACGAGCAGCGCGTCGGTCTCCGGGGCCTTCTCGCCGAACTGCCGGAGGTGGACCTTGCTGCTCTTGTAGGAGCAGTGCTCGGACCACATGACCGAGTACATCGCGAGCTCGGCGCCGGTGGGACGGCGGCCGAGGATCTCGCGGACCCGCTCGTACTCCTCCTGCTTCAGGCCCAGTTCGGCCCAGGGCTGGTCGACGTCGGGCGTCCCGGCGGCGTGCTTGACCGTGTCCAGCGTCATGCGTTGACCAACTTCTTCAGGATCGAGGTGAAGAATCCGAGGCCGTCGGTACGGCCCGTACCGATCAGCGGCTCGACGGCGTGCTCGGGGTGCGGCATGAGGCCGACGACATTGCCGGCCGCATTGGTGATGCCGGCGATGTCCCGCAGCGAGCCATTGGGGTTGACGTCCAGGTACCGGAAGGCGACGCGGCCCTCCGCCTCCAGCTCGTCGAGGGTGCGCTCATCGGCGACGTAGCGGCCGTCGATGTTCTTCAGCGGGATGCTGATCTCCTGGCCGGCGGTGTAGTCCGCCGTCCACGCCGTACCGGCGTTCTCCACCCGCAGCTTCTGGTCGCGGCAGATGAAGTGGAGGTGGTTGTTCCGCAGCATCGCACCGGGCAGGAGGTGCGTCTCCGTGAGGACCTGGAAACCGTTGCAGATACCGAGGACCGGCATGCCCGCCTTGGCCTGCTCGATCACGGTGTCCATGACCGGCGAGAAGCGGGAGATGGCACCGGCGCGCAGGTAGTCGCCGTAGGAGAAGCCGCCGGGCAGCACCACGGCGTCGACCTGCTTGAGGTCCTTGTCCTTGTGCCACAGCGGCACGGCCTCGGCCCCGGCGAGCCGGACGGCGCGCTGGGTGTCGCGGTCGTCCAGCGTGCCGGGGAAGGTGATGACTCCGACCCGAGCACTCATGAGCCGGCCCCGGCAGGCTCGTCGACCCGTACGGCAAAGTCTTCGATGACGGTGTTGGCGAGGAAGGTCTCGGCCATCTCGCGGATGCGGTCGAGGGCGGCCTCGTCGACCGGGCCCTCCACCTCGAGTTCGAAACGCTTGCCCTGACGTACGTCGGAGATGCCCTCGAAGCCCAGACGCGGCAGTGCACGCTGCACCGCCTGTCCCTGCGGGTCGAGGATCTCGGGCTTGAGCATGACGTCGACTACGACGCGTGCCACTGGCACTCCCGGTTTTGTGTGGTGCGGCTGGGTTTATCCGGGGACACCCCGGACCCCGACTCGGTTCCTTCACAGTACCTTGCCGAAAAATCTACGCGCATAGATCTGTACTCGGCCGATCACGTACCGGTATCGGCGGTTGTGAACACCCGGGAAAAATCCTCGAAAAGATCGGCAGTCCCGATTGCGCGATGACACGCTGAGGAAATTAACTGGGCTTCACAATGCATTGCTCATCGCTGTACAAATGAAAAAGCATTGATCCCAGACATCCGGATCTGTGGCATCTCCCCATGTCAGCACGGAGATGCCACGCGAAAGGACCGATATCCGTGGCGCAGCGCGTAGTAGTCACGCTCTCCGATGACATCGACGGCGGAGAAGCCGCAGAGACGGTCGCCTTCGGATTGGACGGGAAGACGTACGAGATCGACGTCAATCCCGCCAATGCGAAGAAACTGCGCGAGGCGCTCGCTCCGTACGTCGAGGCCGGCCGCAAGCGCGCGAGGTCGGGCAAGGCGTACCGGCACACCCCGGTCGCGGCAGACCCTGCCGCCGTACGGGCCTGGGCCCGCTCCCACCACATGGAGGTGCCCCCGCGGGGCCGCATCCCGAAGAAGGTCTACGAGGCGTTCGAGGCCGCCAACAGCTGAGTCCGGTGCCGGCGGGCAGCCCCTGCCGGCAGCGGACTTGCGCTGCACCCCCATTGATCAGCTAAAGTCTGGAGCACGCCGAGGGGCGAGGCCGAAAGGCCGGGCCCCGAGGAGTCACGCGGGTGTAGCTCAGTAGTAGAGCGCCCCCTTTCCAAGGGGGAGGCGCAGTGTGCGATCCCTGTCACCCGCTCTGACAGTCTCGACCAGTCCTCCGGATCAGGTAGAGTAGCTGTCGCGCCGCTCGGTGAAAGCCGGACGGATGCATGCGGACGTAGCTCAGTTGGTAGAGCGCAACCTTGCCAAGGTTGAGGTCGCGAGTTCGAGCCTCGTCGTCCGCTCAGGGAAAGAAGGCCCCGGTCGCGATGACCGGGGCCTTCTGCTTTTCCCGCCTGCGCGATCTTTTATTTGATCTGTGGCCGTGGCCACATTCCGTTCCCGTCGCCCGCAGGACGGCACAAGCACCCCGCGCGGTTGGCTATAGTGGTTCCCGCACCGCGCGCTTCGGCGCCGGGCAGGCGGACGTAGCTCAGTTGGTAGAGCGCAACCTTGCCAAGGTTGAGGTCGCGAGTTCGAGCCTCGTCGTCCGCTCCGTACGGGAAAGGCCCCGGTCATCGCGACCGGGGCCTTTTCTCGTGTGCGGGCCTGCCCTCAGGACCACTTGTGGCCGGTGAGCCGCTCGTACGCCTCGATGTACTTCGCGCGGGTCTGCTCCACGATTTCCGCCGACAGCGGGGGCGGCGGCTGCTCGCTCGTGCGGTCCCAGCCGGAGGCCGGCGAGGTCAGCCAGTCGCGGACGAACTGCTTGTCGAAGGACGGCTGGGCACGGCCCGGCTGCCACTGGTCGGCCGGCCAGAAGCGCGAGGAGTCCGGCGTCAGCACCTCGTCGGCGAGGGTCAGCGTCCGTGTGCCGTCCTCGTTCGTCGCGTAACCGAACTCGAACTTGGTGTCCGCCAGGATGATCCCGCGCTCGCGGGCGATGTCCCGGGCCCGGCTGTACACCGCGAGAGTCGCCTGGCGCAGCTGTGCCGCGGTCTCCGCGCCGGCCTGGCGGGCGACCTCTTCGTACGAGACGTTCTCGTCGTGCTCGCCGACCTCGGCCTTGGTGGCCGGGGTGAAGATCGGCGCGGGCAGCTCGGAGCCGTCCTCCAGGCCCTCCGGGAGCGCGAGGCCGCAGACCGTACGGGTCTCCTCGTACTCCTTAAGGCCCGAGCCGGTGAGGTAGCCGCGGGCCACGCACTCGACCGGGACCATCTGGAGGGACTTGCAGACCAGGGTGCGGCCCGCCCAGTCGGCGGGGGCGCCGGCCGGGACCTCGGTGGAGAGCACGTGGTTGGGCGCCAGATCGGCGAGCTGGTCGAACCACCACAGCGAGAGCTGAGTCAGGACCCGGCCCTTGTCGGGGATCTCGGTGGGCAGCACCCAGTCGTACGCGGAAGTGCGGTCGCTGGCGACCATGATCAGGTCGCCGTCGGTGTTCTCGTAGAGGTCGCGCACCTTGCCGGTGTGGAGATGGACCAGGCCCGGCACCTCCACGGGTTCGGGCTTTTCAACGAATCCGGACACGCTGCCTCCGCGTAGGTTGATCCAGGAGTCGTTCCGATTCTCGCGCATGCGGGCGCCCGGCAGCGCTTCAGGGTGGGCTGATGCGGCGCACGGCAGGCGCCGCACGCCCTCCGCCGCCTCGTGTGGGTGCGGTGCGCGCCGGGGCGCGCAGCGTGCCTCGGGTCTCAGTCGCGTTTGCAGATGCGGTCGAGAAGATTGGCAGTGGCCCGCTGAATTCTCTCGTCGATGTGGCCGGGCCGGTCCAGCGCCGGCGACCAGGCGAAGGTGCCGGCGGCGAAGACCAGGGCGCCGCTGGGAGCCCGGTACAGGGACGTCTCCTGGTGCCGCCGGACGCCGTCCCCGTCACGGTACGGGGAGTGGGCCAGCAGCACCCTGCTGACGTGCTCGGGCAGGCTCGTGCGCGGGAAGTACCGGTCGGCCTCCCCGGCGACCAGCCCCGGCAGCTCGTCCCCTTCGTGCGCGCCGGTGGCCTCCCACAGCCAGTGCTCGCCGTTGCGGACGACCAGCGGCGCGGGCTCGGGCACCCGGCCCGCGTACTGGATGCCCATTAACTGCTGTTCGGGATGGCCGAGCTCGCGCCAGAGCGCCGGGCGGCCGGGCCCCTGGCGCTTGCGGCAGGTCAGCAGGGAGTCCGGGCCCGAGGGTGACGGGGACATCTCCACCTGCCAGTACATGGTGTTGGCGGAGAGGAAGACCAGCGACGTGCCCGTGTCACGGGCACGCTCGGCGGTCCGGCGCATGGGCACCGACCAGTACTCGTCGTGGCCGGGGAAGACCAGGCCGCGGTAGCGCGTCGGGTCGACGCGCCCCGCGTGCAGGTCACGCGCGTCGGCATAGGCGAGGTCGTAGCCGTACCGTTCCGCCCAGCGGATGAAGTCGTACGCGTGGCCGACGTGCAGCGGCAGGCCCGCGCCCGCGAACGGGCGGTCGAAGGAGAGCGTGACGGCCGCGTCCGCCTCGCCCAGCAGCGCGCCGTCCTCGTCCCACGCGTGGTACAGGCTGGCGCCCGTCCGGCCGTCCTCGGGATAGAGGTTGTACGCCTGCCACGTGACGTCCGGGAGCAGCAGGAGCAGGTCGGCGGGGCGGTCGTCGCGGACGGTGAAGGGGATGTGGCTGCGGTAGCCGTCCTCGGTGGTCAGCACGGCGACGTACGCGCCGACGTTCCAGTACTCGGGGATCTGCAGCCGCCAGGAGAGCCACCAGTGGTGGCAGGAGACCGTGCGGTCGGCGGTGAGCGGGGGCGGCTGGACGATGCCGGAGAGCCGGGGGCTTGTAGTGATCTTGGAGGCGCCGGCCGCCGCGTAGTGGCCGATGCGGTAGACGTCGATGCTGAACGGCTGCGGCGGGTCGACGGTGATCCGGAAGTCGATGGCCTCGCCGGGGGCCACAGCGCCGGTCGCGGCGAAGCCCTTGATCTGGCGGTGCACGTCGTCGGCGGTGCGTGGGCCCGCGCAGGAGCGGGGCAGCGGGACGGTCGCCTCTCCATGGGTGAGGACCGGATCGACGTACCAGGGGACGACCCGGCCGGAGTCGAAGTAGTTCTCGCTGCCGCGCAGCCAAGGAAGCGGTCCCTGGCCGAACGGGTCCGTCACGGCATGCGCGAGCGCCCCGGACTCCCAGCGCCGGATCTGCTGTGTGCCCACACTCCCACTCCCCTCCCTCGCCCCAGCGGTCGGTACGCCGTCGGGCTCCTGATCCGCGAGTTCGTTCGTACGAGAAGCGGCGAGTACCCCCAGCACATCACATTACGCACTTGGACCGTCACCCTTCGTCGTGAATTTACGGGCGGAAACGGCCGAAAGGTGAACTGGGGCAGAACACCCAGCCGGGGTTACCGGACAGATTGGGCGTCCGATCCGGCGGAGCCGAACGGGCGTGAGCTGCGCGCACCGTGGCGGCGTGCGGACGCACAGGGCCACTCCCCCGGTGAGAGGGCAGTGGCCGGGAGACGACGGTCCGGACGTCGTGTCCCGGGCGGGCGGAAGCGGGGCCCGTCGTCAGACGAGACGCACGGGCTTGTCGGGGCGTACGCCCAGCTCACCGAGCCAGTCACGGAGCGGCCCGGCGTCGCCGTCGTCCACGAGGCCGCGGACCACGTGGCCCACGTCGGTCCGGCGGGCCCCGCCGACCAGCAGCGCGGGCCCGTCCAGCCAGTCCAGCCCCGGAGCGGCACCCGCGGTGTCCACGGCGGCGCAGCAGACCATCGCCGTGACGTGGTCGGCGAGCAGCTCGCGGCCCGTGCGGGGCGCTTGCAGCGGGAACAGCGGGACGCCGCCGTCGACCAGTCCGTCGCCCCACGGCACACCGGGGGCCGTCGTCCCGGCGGCCTCGGGACCGGCCGTGCGGGCGGCGGCCCGGCGGTCGGCGGTGGCCCGCTCCTCCCGCTCCAGCTCGGTCACCAGACGCGCGGCGATCCGGTCGCTCGCCCCGGAGCCCCCCGCCAGCCGCTCGATGATCCGCGCCAGCGTGGGCCCGGCGACGGCGGAGTCGGCACCGCTCCTGGGGGGCACGGCATCGGCCCCGGGCGGCACGTCACCGGGGCCTGGAGGGACCGCACCGGCCAGCCGGACCCGGCCGGCGAGGCGCTCGCCCATGGGCTCCGTGGTGCTCGCGGACTCCTGCACGCCCACCGGCTCCCTCGTGCTCACCGGCTCCGGGCTGGCCACGGGGTCCGGCCTGTCCACCGGTTCCGACCTGTCCATGGGGTCTGCCGTGGCCGGCGGTGCCTCCGGCCGTCCCGGCCGGTCCGGCCGTGCCGCTCCGTCACTCCCGTCCGTACTGCCCGGGAGCGCGAGCGCGGGGAGGTCGTCCAGTACGCGGTGCAGGCGGGCGGCCTCCAGCCGCCACTTGCGGTCGACGACCTCCTCCGGATAGCGGTCCCAGGCCACCGGCGACCAGTCGGGGCCGCTCTCGGCGGGACCGCCATGGAAGAGCCGGGCGGCCAGCAGGGAGGCGGCGCGGTCGATGGCGCCGGGCTCCTCCAGCAGGTCACAGGCCGGGCGCTCGCCCAGCCGCGAGGTGAAGCCCTCGGCGAGGCGGTCGCGGCGGGAGAGCTCGGTGAGCGCGGAGACCACGCCGGCGTCCAGCCGGGCGGGCCAGCGGCCCATCCGCCAGGCCGGCAGCGCGACCCGGGTCAGCAGCCGGTCCCAGCCCGCGTACGCCAGGCCCACCTGCTCCTGCGCGACGATCCGCAGGCCGTAGTCCACGCCCTGGGCGCGCTCGGAGGCCGCGGCCGCGACGCCGCGCTCCATCTGCGCGGCGTGCTCGCCGCAGCCGCGCAGCAGCAGCCGTGCCACCCGGCCCACGAAGCGCAGTGGTATTCCGCGCAGCGTGCCCCGGGCGCGGGCGGCGACCGCCACGGCGGCGTCCAGGCCGCGGACGAAGCGGCGCGCTGCCGCTATGTCGGGGTGCGCCGAGGGGCCCGTACCGGCGACGACCGGGGCCAGCAGGGCGCGCAGCTCGGCGACCCGCATCCACCACAGGAACGGGGAGCCGATGACCAGGACGGGCGCCGGCGCCTGCCGGCCCGCCTCGGCCGCGGCGCCCCGGGACTCGGCCGCGGCGCGGCCGGACGCCGGGCCGCCGCCGGGCGGTGAGTGCGCCCGGTGCGTACGGTCCTCCAGCCAGCTGTCGCAGTCCGGAGTGAGCGCTATCGCGGAGGGCGCGGGGACCTCCAGCCGGTCGGCGAGATCGCGCACCAGCCGGTACAGATCGGGCGCGGACTCCTCGGCGACCGGGACGGTGGGACTGAGCGCGGGCCTGGCCCGGGCGACCACCGCGGCGACCAGCGCCGCCAGCAGCAGCGCCACCACCGCGAACCCCGCCACGATCCAGCGGGCGAGGGCCCAGCCCCCGGAATCCCAGGAGCCGAGCCCGCCGGTCGCTGCCCCGGCGAAGAGCACCACGGCCAGCGCGGCCGGCAGCATGGCCGCGCCCAGCGCCGCGCCGCGGATCCGCAGCACCGCGAGCGCCCGGGCGCGCGCTGCTTGTTCGCCTGCCTCCGGACCTGCCACGAGCCTGTACACCCCCTGCTGTCCTGCTTGAACGGGACGGAGAGACGGGACGGAAGAGACCGGGCAATGCGCCCTCGGCCGCTTGCGGCCGTCGGCGCGCTGCTCACTCCCCACCACTCTGGCACCGGCCACTGACATCGCAATGCCGGTGAGCCACTTGCCGGACGTCTCGGGGCAGCCGGCCCGGGAACCGGAAAGGCCACCGGAACGGGCACCACTGGACGCTTGCGCGGAACCCTAGTTGGGGCACCGTCGCACGTCAGCCGTTAACCGGTTTGGTCACTCGATGGAATGGCTTTGGGTAAAGCAAGGAACCGGCCACGCCGAGCGGCCGGTTCCTCAAGCAGGGGGCCGGCCTCTCGACGGAGGCGGGCCCGGGGGCAGTACGACGCTCAGCCGGCCTGCTCCGCGGTCCCGGCGTCCGCGGCGGCCTTGGCGGCGATGTCCGTCCGGTGGTGGGACCCCTCCAGGGAGATCCGGCCGACGGCGGCGTAGGCACGGTCCCTGGCGGTGGCCAGGTCGTTCCCGGTGGCGGTGACGGACAGCACCCGGCCGCCGGCGCTGAGCACCTGACCGTCGGCGTCGTACCGAGTCCCGGCGTGCAGGACGTACGCGTCCGGGGCGTCCTGCGCGGCCACCGCGTCCAGGCCGGTGATCGGGTCGCCCGTGCGCGGCGCGTCCGGATAGTTGTGCGAGGCGATGACGACCGTGACGGCCGCGCCGTCGCTCCAGCGCAGCGGCGGGAGGGCGGCGAGGTTGCCGGTGGCCGAGGCCATCAGCAGGCCCGCGAGCGGGGTCTTCAGGCGGGCGAGTACGACCTGGGTCTCCGGGTCGCCGAAGCGCGCGTTGAACTCGATCACGCGGACGCCGCGCGAGGTGATCGCCAGGCCCGCGTACAGCAGCCCGGAGAACGGCGTCCCGCGGCGCCGCAGCTCGTCCACGGTCGGCTGCAGCACGGACTGCACGACCTCGTCGACCAGCTTCGGGTCGGCCCACGGCAGCGGGCTGTACGCACCCATGCCGCCGGTGTTCGGGCCCGCGTCGCCGTCGAGCGCGCGCTTGAAGTCCTGGGCGGGCTGGAGCGGCACGACGGTCTCGCCGTCGGTGATCGCGAAGAGCGAGACCTCGGGGCCGTCGAGGAACTCCTCGATCACCACGCGGTCGCAGGCCAGGGCGTGCGCCCGGGCCGTCTCGACGTCGTCCGTCACGACGACGCCCTTGCCGGCCGCGAGACCGTCGTCCTTGACCACGTACGGGGCACCGAACGCGTCCAGGGCCTCGTCGATCTCGGCGGGGGTGGTGCACACGTAGCTGCGGGCGGTCGGCACGCCGGCGGCCGCCATGACGTCCTTGGCGAACGCCTTGGAGCCCTCCAGCTGCGCGGCCTCCGCCGAGGGGCCGAAGACCGGGATGCCGCGGGCGCGCACGGCGTCGGCGACACCGGCCACCAGCGGCGCCTCCGGGCCGACGACGACCAGCTCCGCCCGCAGGCTCACGGCCAGCTCGGCCACGGCCGCGCCGTCGAGGGCGTCCACCGGGTGGAGCTCGGCCACCTCGGCGATGCCGGCGTTGCCGGGAGCGCAGTGCAGCGCGGTGACGTCGGGGTCGAGGGACAGAGAGCGGCACAGGGCATGTTCGCGGGCGCCGCCGCCGATGACGAGGACCTTCACAGGAGCAGCCTAGTCGCCCTGGGGGGCGGCACGCGGTGGCGCCCCTGCGGCGGCCGGCGCCGAGAAGGATGTACCAGCGGCTGAACGACGCGAAAACGTCCCAGCGGTTCCGCCAACCTGTGTACCTAGGTGGGAGTCATGAGGTGTAGCAACTCTTTCGAGTGAGGGCGGGAACTGGCCTATACCTGATCCCGCGCCACTTCCGGGCGGAAATAGCTGGATTCTGGCGGCAACGCCAGCCGTTCGGCGGTAGGAAGGGTGTCTGCGCGCCACGGCCGACTCATTCGCATCGCGCGCACCGCACGTATCTTCAACAGGGAGTGCACGGGTGAGCCAGCCGGAGATGCAGCCCGAGAGGCCGCCCGAGGGGCCTCCTCGGGCTGATGGCGAGGACGCACAAGGGCGGGATCGCGGTGATCTAGCCGGCCGTGCCTTTCCGCTCGGTGACTGGGGAGAGCCGGCCGAGCGCCTGGACGAGCTGTACCAATGGGCCGAAACCGGCGCGCTGCACGTCATCGACTGGTATCTCGCGGACCGCGTCGCCAAGCGGCGCACCGCACGGATACTGCGGGCCGGCGCCGCCGCCGGTGCCTCGGCGGGGGCGCTGCTGCCCCTGCTGGGCGTCAGCGGCGCCCTGGACCGCGGCGCGGAGTACGGCTATCTGGCGCTGCTGCTCGCCGCCGTCTGTGTGGGCTGCGACCGGTTCTTCGGCGTGACGGCGGGCTGGATGCGGGACGTGGCCACCGCGCAGGCCGTACAGCGGCGGCTGGAGGCGCTGCAGTTCGACTGGGCGTCGGAGAGCGTCCGGGAGGTGCTCGGTCCGACGGAGGGCACCGCCTCCGAAGCGGCCGAGCGCTGCCTGACCGTACTGCGGCGCTTCCACGAGGACATCGCGGAGCTCGTACGCTCCGAGACCGCCGACTGGATGACGCAGTTCCGTACCGGCCCGGTGCCCACGAGCAGCCAGCCGGCACCGGCCCCCTGGGGCCCGCCGCGCCAGGAGACCGCGCCGGACCGCGCGGGCCGGATCGTGCTCCCCCCGGGCACCCGCCCGAACATGCCCCGGCAGCGACCGCCGGAACCGCCGCGGTGAGGGAGCGCCCGGTCAGCTGAAGACGATCATCGACCCCTGGCCGAGGCTGCGGGTGGCCGCCGCGTGCAGCCCGAGCCACACATGGCGCTCCCGTGCGAACGGGCTGTCGTCGGCCCCCGTCGTCCCCGCCCGCTCCTCCAGCGTCGTGGGCCCTTCCGGCGGTGCCGGCGTGGCGGGCGGGTTGGCCGGGTCGATGCCGATGGCCGGCGCGACCACTTCGAGCTCCCGCAGCAGCCCGTGCGAGGACCCCAACGGCCCGCCGCCTGCGAGCAGTTCGTCGTTGGCGAGCGGGTGCGGGAAGTCCACCGGTACGTACGCGCCCGCGTGGTCGTAGTGCCACACCAGGTGCGATTCCTGGGCCGTACTCTCGAACATCTCCAGCAACTGCTCGTAGTCGCTGCCCAGTTCGTCCACCGGTGACACGGCGAGCCCGCAGACCTGGAGGAGGTACGCGCGGCGCAGGAAGTGCAGCGCGTCGTAGTCGAAGCCGGCGACCGGCGCGACGTCCCCCGACAGACCCGGCATGTAGTTGAAGATCGGCACGGGCGGCAGTCCCGCGTCGTTCAGCGCTTTGTCGTAGGCGGCGAGCTCTTCGGAGAAGGGGTTGTCGGGGCTGTGGCACAGCACGTCGACCAGGGGGACCAGCCAGAGGTCACACGCCACAAGTTCTCGCTTCCGTTCGTTTCCGTTCGGTTCGGTTTCCGTTCGGTTCGGTTCCGGCGGACCAGGCGATCGAAGACCAAACAATCGACTGCGATCGACAAAGCCGATGGTCGGGACAGCGTAGTGCTAGGCGAGGTTCTCCACGAGGGCGAGGGAGTGGGCGTTGTACTCGCGCACCAGACGCTGCGCGGTGACCAGGTCGCGGTGGACGACCGCCGCCGCCAACTCCTGGTGCCCCTGCCACAGATGCTCGCGCAGGTCGGCCTTGTCGCGCAGCATCGGCACGGCGAACACCCAGCCCTGTATCCGCATACGGTCCAGGAAATCCGCGATGTACGAGTTGCCCACCAGATTGCCGAACTCGCGCCAGAACCGCAGGTCGTAGCCGATCAGTACGTCCAGGTCGCCGCAGCGCGCGTAACGCTCCGCCTCCTCGGCGCGGCGCCTGAGGGAGACGAGCATGTCGGAGGTGACGCTGCGGGCCAGCTCCTCCGCGCTCGTCCGGAACACGCCCTCCACGACGAGCGTGCGCGCCTCGACCATGGCGCGGTAATCGGCCGCCGTGAACGTATGGACGCAGAAACCGCGGTGCTGCTCCACGTCCAGGAGGCCCTGCGCCGCGAGATCGAGCAGCGCCTCGCGTACGGGGGTCGCGGAGACGCCGTACTGCTCGGCGATCTCCTTGACGGTGAACTGGCGCCCCGCGGGCAGCCGTCCGGCCAGCACCTCGTCGCGCAGCGCGTCCGCGATCTGCTGACGCAGGGTGCTGCGCTGGATGACTCCGCTGACCGGCCCGGCGGGCATCGTGTCCGTCTCCTTCCGCGACCGCACGGCAGGAACGCGGCCCTCGCCCTCACGATAGGCGAGCGCCGCACGAGACGGATGAGGCAGTGGGTACGAAAGGGCGAGTGGAGGGGGTTTGTGCTGGTGAACGGCAGATGGGGACCGATGCCTGCCGGTGCCTCGCGCGCGGGGGGCACCGGCAGACATCGGGCCGGTACGCGCCGGTCTCAGACCGTGTACGCGTCTGCCATGGTCAGGGCCTCGTCGAGGGCTGCCAGGCCCTCCTTCGCCTCCGTCTCGGTGATCGTGCACGGCGGGACGACGTGCGTACGGTTCATGTTCAGGAACGGCCACAGGCCCCGCTCCTTGCACGCCGCCGCGAACTTCGCCATCGGGGCGTTGTCCGCGCCCGACGCGTTGTACGGCACCAGCGGCTCGTGCGTCTCACGGTTCTTGACCAGCTCGAGCGCCCAGAAGACACCCATGCCGCGCACCTCGCCCACCGACGGGTGGCGCTCGGCGATGTCCCGCAGCGCCGGCCCGATGACCTTCTCGCCGATCTCGGCCGCGTTCTCCACGATCCGCTCCTCCGCCATCGCGTTGATCGTCGCGACCGCGGAGGCGCAGGCCAGCGGGTGGCCGGAGTACGTCAGGCCGCCCGGGTAGGGGCGCCGGTCGAAGGTCGCGGCGATCTCCGCCGAGATCGCGACGCCGCCCAGCGGCACATAACCGCTGTTCACGCCCTTGGCGAAGGTCACCAGGTCGGGCACGACGTCGAAGTGGTCGAGCGCGAACCAGCGGCCCGTCCGCCCGAAGCCCGCCATGACCTCGTCCAGGATGAAGACGATGCCGTACCGGTCACAGATCTCGCGGACGCCGGCGAGGTAACCGGGCGGCGGGACCATGATGCCGGCGGTGCCCGGAATGGTCTCCAGGATGATCGCGGCGATCGACTGCGGGCCCTCGTAGGCGATGGTGTCCTCGAGGTGGCGCAGCGCGCGCTCGCACTCCTGCTGCTCGCTCTCCGCGTGGAACGGCGAGCGGTACAGGTACGGGCCCCAGAAGTGCACCACGCCGGCCGACGCGGTGTCCGAGGGCCAGCGGCGCGGGTCACCGGTGAGGTTGATCGCGGCGGCGGTGGCGCCGTGGTACGAGCGGTACGTGGAGAGCACCTTGGACCGGCCGGTGTGCAGCCGGGCCATGCGCACGGCGTTCTCCACCGCCTCGGCGCCGCCGTTGGTGAAGAAGATCTTGTCCAGGTCACCGGGCGTGCGCTCGGCGATCAGCCGCGCGGCCTCGGACCGCACGTCCACGGCGAAGCCCGGCGCCAGGGTGCAGAGCTTGCCGGCCTGCTCCTGGATCGCGGCGACGACCTTCGGGTGCTGGTGGCCGATGTTGGTGTTGACCAGCTGCGAGGTGAAGTCGAGGTAGCGGTTGCCGTCGTAGTCCCACATGTACGAGCCCTCGGCGCCCGCGATCGGCAGCGGGTCTATCAGGCCCTGTGCCGACCAGGAGTGGAAGACGTGGGCACGGTCGGCGGCCTTCACGGCCGCGCCGGCGGCGGGGTCTGGTTGCGTCGTGGTCACGGTCACTACCTCGGATCGCTCTGGGCCGCCAGGAAATCAGGAACGCGAGAACGCTGAACTGCGAGAACGCGGGAACGCGGGGCGGCGGACGCTCTCAGCCTAAGGATCACCGGGACCACGTCGGTACCGACAGTGTGTATGGCACTCACCACGCGCTCTGACAGGTTGTCGATCGTCAGTCGTGAAGATCAAGATCGGCAGCCGCCGGTCCCGGGGGTCGCCTTCGGGCGCGTACGGGCGGTCGCTGTCACCCGTCACCCGTCGGTCGTCGGCTCCGGCTCAGTCGTCATCGTCGTCATCGTCGTGGTCGATGTCGTGGTCGGCTATGGGCTCGGCCTTGGGGCGGCCGTCGTCGCACCGGACCGCGTACGTGCGGTCGTCGCCGTCGTCCAGCGGCTCGAACTCGATCGTCGCGACGTCCGAAGGGCCTCGCTTCACGGAGTCCATGTGATAGCCCGACGCCGGGCTCCACACCGTGAGGTACACCGTGCCGTCGGGGCGGCACTCGGCAGTGGCGCTGCCCCCTGTGACATTCACGGTCCCCACCCGCGCTGCGGACGGCGTGGCGCCGTCGGAGGGCGTGCCGGACCCGCTGGAATCAGGGGCGCCGGACTCGGAGGCACCGCTGCCCGGGTCCGAGGAGCCGGAAGGCTGCGCGGACGTACGCGCGGCCGCGAGCTTCTGCCGCACCCCGTCGTCGTCGAGCGGCTCGGCCCGGCTGTTCCGCACCCCCATGTCGGTATGGGCCAGCGACCACGCGCCCAGCCCGCCCGCTCCCGCGAACGCGCAGACCCATACGGCGGTCACCACCGCAGCTCGCCACTTCATCGCGCGCCCCTCCTTTCCCTGCCTCATCGATGCCCCGTCCCGGCCTCGGTCTTTTCTCACTCTGCCCGCTCGATCCGGCCCACGTCGGTTTTCCACAGGCCGGATGTCACGGCCCGCCGCGATCACCGGCCTCGATCGGGTGAGCCGGTTGTCCACAGCGCCTCGTCCGCGGCTTCCGCGCCACGGCGAGGGGGCGCGGACCAGGCACGATCCAGACTCCCGCACCGTTCCCTAACGTCCGGTTAAAGCGGTCCCAAAGCCTCCGGCCAACCCACCCGGAAGGAATCATTGCTGGTTACCGTGGCGACATGTCCCACCTGCTCGTCGTCGAGGACGACCCCCAGCTGCGCAGTGCGCTCGTGCGGGCGCTGCGTGACCGCGGCCATGCCGTGGCCACCGCCGCGACCGGGATGTCCGGCCTCGACGCTGCCGTGACCGACCGCCCCGACCTCGTCGTCCTGGACCTCGGCCTGCCCGACGTGGACGGCGCGCAGGTCCTGCGGATGCTGCGGGCGGTCAGCGACGTACCGATCATCGTCGCCACCGCGCGCGACGAAGAGGGCGACATGGTCGCGGTGCTCGACGACGGGGCGGACGACTACATCGTCAAGCCGTTCGGCGCCGCGCAGCTCGACGCGCGGATCAAGGCCGTACTGCGCCGGCTGGGCACCGCGGAGCCGGAGGCGCCGCTCCGGGTGGGCGGGCTGGTCCTGGACTCGGCGGCGCGCGAGGTCGTGCTGGACGGCGCGCCGCTGGATCTCACGCCCCGCGAGTTCGACCTGCTGCTGTACCTCGCCCGCCGCGCCGGCCAGGTGGTCTCGCGCCGGGAACTGCTCGCCGAGGTGTGGCAGCAGCCGCTCGGCGGCGCGGACAAGACCGTGGACGTCCATCTGTCCTGGCTGCGCCGCAAACTCGGCGAGACGGCCCAGAAGCCCCGGTATCTCCATACAGTCCGCACCGTGGGCGTGAAGCTCGCCGCCCCGGAGGAGGAGGGCACCGCCGAGGACGAAGGCGGCACGAGTGATGCCGGTGGTGCCCGTGCCGGTGAGTCCCAGAATGCCGGTGGGTCTCAGGTTGCTGATCGGGCCGGCGGGGCCAGTGGTCCGCGGATTCCGGAGTAGTTCTGATGCGTCTCCGGATTCTCCTGGTCACGGCCGTGACCACCGCCCTCGTGCTCGCCACGCTTCTGGTGCCGCTCGCCCTGCTCACCCGTAGTCACGCCGCGGACCGGGCCACCGCGGACGCCACCGCCCGCGCCCAGTCGCTGGCCGCGGGCATCGGTACCGCACTGGCGCACCCCGGCCCCGGGGGCAGCCGGGCCACGGCCGCGTCGCTCGTGACGGCCGCCAACGGCCCGGATCTCCCCCGTACCTCGGTGATCCTCGCCGACGGGACCGTGCTGGGCCCGCCGGCGCATGTCACAGACGCCGTGCGCCTGGCGCGTTACGGGCGTGCGTTCGCGTACGCGCCCCCAGAGGGCGGCCAGACCGTGCTGGTCCCCGTACAAGGCACCTCGGGCGGCACCGCCGTCGTCCATGTCGCGCTGACGGACGCGCAGCTGTACGCGGGGACCCTCCCGTCATGGCTGGCGTTCGCCGGGCTCGGCGCCGGGCTGGTCCTCCTCGGCCTGCTGGTCGCCGACCGGCTGGGCGCGCGCCTGGTCGGCTCGACACAGCGGCTCGCGAAGGTCGCCGACCGGCTGGCGGCCGGCGACCTGACCGCACGCGCCGAGCCGGACGGACCACCGGAGCTGCGTCTGGTGGCCGGCCAGCTGAACCACCTCGCCGGCCGTATCGAGGGGTTCCTCACCGCCGAACGGGAGAACGCGGCGGATCTCGCGCACCGCCTCCGCACCCCGGTCGCTGCGCTCCGCCTCGATGCGGAGGGGCTGCGCGACCCGGCCGAGGCGGAGCGGATCGCGGCGGACGTGGCGGCGCTGGAGCGCAGCGTGGACGAGGTCATCCGTACGGCGCGCAAGCCACTGCGGGACGCCACGGGGCTCACCGGCGCGGGCGGTCCGTCCTGTGGCGGGGCCGGTGAACCGTCGGCCGATCTGGCCGCGGTGGCCCACGAACGGGCGGACTTCTGGCGTCCGTTGGCCGAGGACCAGGGGCGCACGCTGGACTTTCACGCCCCTGATGCGCCGGTGTACGTACGGGCGGACGAGGCGGAGCTGGCAGCGGCGGTCGACGCCCTCATCGGCAACGTCTTCGACCACACGCCGGAGGGCGTGGGCATGCGCCTGTCCGTATCGGCCGCGGCCGGGCAGGAGCCCGGGGGCAGTACCGCGGACGGGGCCGACCGCGGCGGCGGGCTGCTGGTCATGGAGGACGACGGGCCAGGCTTCCCGGAAGGGCACGTCCCGCAGCGGGGCAAGAGCGGCGGTGGCTCCACCGGTCTCGGCCTGGACATCGTCCGCCGTGTCGCGGAGGAGTCCGGCGGCCGCACGGAGCTGACCGCCGCGCGGCGGACGAGCGGCGCGGACGACACCCCGGGTGCCGGCCGGGGCGCCCGCGTGGAGGCGCATCTCGGGGGGCCATCGGCGTAGCCGGGTACGGGGTGGTGCACGCCGCCAGTGCGCGGCGCCGGCGGCCCGACGGCCGTTCCGCCGCCCCCTCAGGCCGCGTACGGCTCGGTCGGCGTGAAGACCCGCCGGGTGGCGCGGCGCCAGGTGTTCGCGGTGAGGTCGGGACGGAGGGCCGAGAGCGCGCCGCAGTACTTGGTGAATTCGGCCGGGCGGACGCCGTAACCGTGCAGCAGACGGTCGGCCTCGGTCAGATGTCCGTCCGTCTTGGACTCGACGAGCACCAGACCCGCGTCGGCACGGACCGAGCGCCCGGTACGCGGATCGCGGCAGACCATGCCCGCGTCGCAGGTGATGCGCTGGCCGTCCGCCACGAAGGTCGCGCGCTGGTAGTCGGTGACGAGCGAGGTGGCGAGGTCCGTGGGGGCCGCCATGTCGTACGTACGGCGCAGGACGGAGGCGAGGAAGTCGCGCGGGGCCCGGTCCAGCGCGGTGTCGCCGGGCAGCATCGGCTGCCGGAATTTCACGGTCTCCCCGCGCCCGCTCTTGAGCTTGATCTCGAACTGGCGCTCGCCGGTGTCCTCGTACAGCCGCTCCCGGATCTTGTAGCGGAGCCGCCGCCCCTGCCGGTGGTCGTGGAAGGCACGCAGGTCGGGCGTGTCGTAGTACACCGATTTGTACCGGAACCAGCGGCGGCCGTTGATGCACAGGGACTTGAACGGTCCGCCGGGGCGCTTCGGGTCGGTCAGCCGGGCCGCGAACTCGGCGAAGATCTCGATCGGTACGAGGTAGCTGTTGTCGTGGCGGGCCAGCAGCTCGGCGCGGGCCTGCACCTCGGCGAGGGTGATGGGATGCGCGGCCAGTGCGGCGCGCCCGATGGCACGTACGGCGGGGTTCACACGGTCTCCTTCGAGGCGTCGGCGGTACGTCCGGAGGGGAGGTCGGTGGTGCGGTCGGCGCGGCGCGGTTCGGTGGTGTCCACGAACGCCTTGTGGGAAGTGCTGTGGGACGTCCTGTGGGATGTCTCGTGAGGCGTACGAGCGGCGACGACGGAACGTTCCATCTCGCGGTAGCGGACGTCCACGACCGTCACGTCCCGGACGAAGTCCACCTGCTTGACGGTCCAGTCGAGCGGCTCGCCCACCCGGCGGGCCAGATCGGCGCGGAGGGCGGCCGGATCCGCGTGCACGGTGTCGAGCGTGACGACCGTGCGCCGGCTGCGGGTGAGCAGTTTGGGGTGGTCGGCGCACCAGATGACGAAGAGCAGCAGCACGGCGAAGAGCGCGGCGAAGCCCAGCTCCAGCTGCGGCAGCCCGCACAGCAGGCCCAGAACGAGGGTGGTGAAGTAGTACGCCACCTCCTCGTGCTGGATGGAATCCGACCGCAGCCGGATGATCGAGAGCACGCCGAACAGGCCGAAGGCCAGCGCCGTACCGCCGCTCCCGTTGACTCTCGCGAGCGCCGCGACGACCGAGAAGAGGGCGACGTTGAGCGCGAGGTAGGCGGGCACGAGGTCCCGGCGCCGGTGCCGCGGGTAGTAGACGGCGAATGTCAGCGCGCACACCGCGGCCAGGTCGAGCCCCAGATGGGCGGCCAGCTGTCCGAAAGTGATCATTGCTTTCCCTGTCCGGTCACGGTGGCCGACCTGCCCGGTGGCCACGCTTCCTGCGGTTCGCTCCCCTGGCGTGCCGCGCTGCCCGACGGCACCCCGCTGGCCCGGCTGACCATTCCCGGTACGCACGACACCTGTGCCACCGACCCGATGAACGGCACGGAGTGGTCGCACACCCAGAACATGGGCATCCCGGAGCAACTGCGGCGCGGAATCCGGTTCTTCGACATCCGCTGCGGAGCGCCGCCCTCGGACGTGCCCGACGAACTCGGCATCTACCACGCGTCGTACTACCAGGACATCACCTTCAACACCGTCCTCGATCAGTGCCGCGACTTCCTGCGGGCCTCCCCGGGCGAAACCGTGCTGATGCGCGTCAAGAACGAGCACGGGCTGACCGATGCGCAGCTCAGTGCCAAATTCGGCGAATACCTGGGGCCCAAGGGCTACGGGGATCTCTTCCTCATCGAGCCCGCCCTTCCGGCGCTCGGCGCGGCGCGCGGCAAGGTCGTCCTCATCACGCAGTTCGCCTCCGGACTGCGCGCACCGGCCTGGCCCGCGGGCGACAACGGCACCTTCTCCAACGAGTGGTTCGAGCTGCAGGACCACTACGCGACGTCCGTCGACATCAAACGGCAGGACATCCTGCGGCACTTCGACGCCGCGACGGCTCATCAGGACTCCGGCCGGCTCTACCTCAACTTCGCCAGCCTCGCTCCGGACGCCGCCAACGGCTTCCGCTGGCCCAAGCACCTCGCCGACGCGGTCATGCCGACCGTCCTGGACCACCTCGAAGGCCACCCGCAGCCCGGTGTCCACCTCGGGGTCGTGGTCATGGACTTCCCCGAATTCCACGCCCCTGCCACCGAATTGCTCATCGCCCGCAATTTCCCCGTGAGTGCGACTGCCTGACAGACGAACCCGCCGGACCGATCGTTCCCGCCTCGTGACGCCCCGGCTGCCACCGTACGATCCCCCGCGGCCTACGCTCGGCTGACGATGCCGGAACGGCACGAGACGCGTCGGCAACGGCAGAGGGAACGGGGAGGGTGCCGCGCATGGACGGCCTCAAGGGACTGACCGCCGAGGATCCGAGGACGATCGGCGACTACCGCCTGCTCGGCCGGCTGGGCACCGGCGGCATGGGGCGGGTCTACCTCGCGCGTTCCGAAGGCGGGCGGACCGTGGCCGTGAAGCTGGTCAAGGTCGAGCTGGCGGCCGAGCAGGAGTTCCGGGACCGGTTCCGGGCCGAGGTCGCGGCGGCGCGCCGGGTGGGCGGCCGGTGGACCGCGCCCGTACTGGACGCCGACACCGAGGCGCAGGTGCCGTGGGTGGCCACCGGGTACATCGCGGGCCCGTCGCTGAGCGAGGTCGTGGAGGGCACGTACGGGCCGCTTCCGGAGTACTCGGTCAAGCGGCTCGCCTACGGCCTGTCCAGCGCGCTGCTCGACATCCACGGTGTCGGCCTGGTGCACCGCGACCTCAAGCCGTCCAACGTCCTGCTGACCATCGACGGCCCGCGCGTGATCGACTTCGGCATCGCGCGGGCGCTGGACGCGGTGAGCGAGCAGACCCAGACCCAGGCGGGCATGGTCGTCGGCTCGCCGAGCTTCATGTCGCCCGAGCAGGTGCGCGGCGAGCGGATCACGCCGGCCAGCGACGTCTTCTGCCTGGGCTCGGTGCTCGCGTACGCGGCCTCCGGGCGGATGCCCTTCGGATCGCTCGTCTCGGGTGTGCACTCCGTGATGTTCCGCGTCGCCGAGTCCGACCCCGACCTGGACGGCGTACCGGAGTCCTTGCGGGAGCTGATCGGCGGCTGCCTCTCGAAGAGCGCGGCGGAGCGGCCGGCCCCGGAAGAGCTCATCTCCGTGATCGGGCCGGTGAGCAGCGGCGAAGCGGCCGCGCCCTGGCTGCCGGCCGAGCTCATCGCCCGGCTGGGGCAGCACGCCGTACAGCTGCTGGACACGGACACGCCGCCCTCGGGGCAGCGGGCGCGTCCGGGGCACGCGGAACCGCCCACCACGGTCCTGCCTGTGGGGCCGGGACCAGGGCCGGGGCACGGACCGGGAGCCAGTACGGGCTCCGGACCGGAAGCGAGTACCGGTTCCGGCAG
>NZ_NHSG01000403.1:0-3042 GCF_020024005.1 Streptomyces purpurogeneiscleroticus | reverse complement strand
TGCCTCGCCCTGCCCGCAAAAGGGGTGTTCCATGTCGCACCATGCCTCGGCCATGGCCGAATCCGCCCCGGACCCTTCGGAGCCTTCCGGCGGCCCGGCCGCCCATCCACGGGTCCGCGAACCACTCGTCTTCGTCCTGCTCGCCGTACTGTCCGTCGTCGGGGCCGTCATCGGCGCCGATCTCGTCGCCAAGCTCGGCATCTCCGCCAACACCTCGGTCGTCGGCGCGCTGATCGCCATGCTGATCGGCCGCGTCCCCCTGGCCGGGCTGCGCAAGATGCGCTCCGTCCACCGGCAGAACCTCGCCCAGAGCGCCATCTCCGCCGCCACCTTCGCCTCGGCCAACGCCCTGCTGACCTCCATCGCCGTGCCGTATGTCTTCGGGCGCCGGGACCTGGTCTGGCCGATGCTCGCGGGCGCGTTCATCGGACTGCTCATCGATACGTGGGTGCTGTACCGCTCCTTCGGTTCCCGGCTGCTGCCCGCAACCGCCGCCTGGCCGCCGGGCACCGCCGCCGCGGAGACGATCAAGGCAGGGGACAAGGGCGGCAAGCGCGCGCTCGTGCTCGGCGCGAGCACGCTCGTCGGTGTCGGCGGCACACTGCTGGCCCTGCCGCTGTCCGCCGCAGGCGTGGCGTTCCTGGGCAATGTCTGGGCGCTGCTGATGTTCGGGGTGGGCCTCGGGCTGCGGGAATTCAGCCCCGCGCTGTTCCACACCGATCTGGGCGCGGGCTATGTTCCGCACGGCGTCATGGTCGGCGCCGGGATCGTGGCACTCGGCCAGGCCGCCGTCCTGCTGGTACGACGCCGCGGCACGGCCCGGAAGCCCGCCGAGCACCTGCACTCCCCTGCCGGCGCCGCTGAGGCATCCACCGCTGAGGCATCCGCCGCTGGGGCATCCGCCGTTGGGGCCACTGCCACCGACCCGACCACCGCCACCACCGTCGACGAGTCCGCCCTGCGCCGTACCCTCCTGCGCGGCTACGCCCTCTTCGTCGCCGGCGCCGCCGTCCTCGCGGTCGTGGGCGGACTCCTGGGCGAGATGAGCCCCGCGGGCATCGTCGGCTGGGTACTCTTCGCCGCGTTCGCCGCCCTCGTGCACGAGCTCATCGTCGGGCTGGCGGCCATGCAGTCCGGCTGGTTCCCGTCCTTCGCCGTCACCCTGATCTTCCTGGTCTTCGGCCTGCTCATCGGCATCCCGTCCGTACCGCTCGCCCTGCTCGTCGGCTATGTGTCCGCCACCGGCCCGGCCTTTGCCGACATGGGGTACGACCTCAAGGCCGGCTGGCTGCTGCGGCGTGACCACCGGCCCTGGGACCCGTACGAGCGCGAAGGCCGCCGCGAGCAGTTCCGCGCCGCCCTGATCGGCTTCGCCGCCGCGCTCGTCGTCGTCGCCGTGCTGTGGCAGTCGTACTTCCGGCAGGGCCTGATCCCGCCCGTCGCCAAGGTCTACGCGGACACCGTCCGGCACGGTCTCGGCGACCCGGGTGTGCTCAGCACGATGCTGCTGTGGGCCGTCCCCGGGGCGCTGGTCCAGCTCATCGGCGGCACCCGCCGCCAGATGGGCGTCATGCTCGCCACCGGCCTGCTCATCCTCACCCCGCACGCCTGCTGGCTGGTGCTCGCCGCGCTCGCCGTACGCGTCGCGTACCGGAAGCTGCGCGGGGCACGGGCCGACGAGGAACTGAACCTCGTCGGCGCCGGACTCATCGCGGGCAGCTCGCTCGGCGACTCCGCGCAGATCATCAAGGCGGGCTGACGACGTACGTGTTCACCACGGCCCGGCCGCCACCGCCTCCCTCCGCCCGCACCCACCACGACGTACGCACAAGGAGAAGAACACCATGGAGATGTACAGCCGCCTCGAACCGCGCGCTGAGTACCTCGCCTTCGAACTCGCCATCGCCGCCCGCAAGCTCGTCGAGCAGGTCATGCTGGTCAAGCCGGGCGAGCATGTCGTCCTCACCGGCGACACCAGCAGCGACCGCCGGGTGGTCGACGCGACCGCGCAGGCCGTCGCCGCCGCGGGCGCCCACCCCGTCGTCGTCTGGTACGAGACCCTGCCCAGCTCCTCCATGGAGCCGCCGCGGCCGGTCGCGGGCGCGATCGCCGACGCCGATGTGTGGATCGAGTTCGCGGTGTCGTACGTCATGCACTCCGACGCCTTCCGCACCGCCATGGCGAACGGCTGCCGGTACACCAACCTCACCGCCGTGGACGTGCACATGCTCGTGGCCACGGTGGGCCGCCCCGACTTCGAAGGCGTGATGAAGCTCGGCAAGGCACTCGTACGCCTGCTGGAGCAGGCCGACGAGGTGCGCATCACCTCCCCCAACGGCACGGACCTGGTCGGCCGCAACGGCGACCGTCCCATCAATCTGCGCGGCAAGCCCGCCGAGAAGCCCGGCGAGACGGTCATGCTCTCCGGCCAGATCTCCTGGAATCCCCTGGAGGAGACCCAGGACGGCGTCCTCGTCTTCGACGGCGCCCTGTGGCCGCCGGACCAGCTCGGCCTGCTGCGCTCGCCGGTCCGCTGCACCGTCGAGAAGGGCGTCGTCACCAGGATCGAGGGCGGCCAGGACGCGGATGTCTTCCGCCGCTGGATGGAGTCCTGGAACGACCCGAACATGTTCCGCATCGCGCACTGGTCGCTCGGCTTCAACCCGGGCGTGCCCGCGCCGACCGGCCGCATCGTGGAGGACGAGCGCGTCTTCGGCTGCGTGGAGCTGGGCATCGGCACCAAGGGGGCGTGGATCGGCGGCGAGCCGTGGGTCGCCGCCGCCCACACCGACGGCTCGGTGCTCGGCCCGTCCATTTACCTCGACGGCGAGGCCATCGAGAAGGACGGCGTCTACGTCCACCCCGAACTCGTGGAAATCTGCCGCGAGCTGGGCGTCGAGGGCTACTGAGATTCCCGGGTCTCCGGGGGTGTCCGCGCAGGGCGCCCCCGGAGGCGTACGCACACGCACTCGTCCGTCATCGCATCATTGGAATCTCCCCAATGTGAAACCCCCCCATGACGACTGGAGCCCACCCATGACG